>NZ_BORB01000027.1:0-62359 GCF_018332955.1 Lederbergia ruris | reverse complement strand
TCGCCCTTGTTACTTGTAATTCAAACCATTGGCGTGTTTGTCAAGAGCGATTGCGGTAGCTTACCACCACATTTAGACCGTAGAGCTACGTTTAGGCTTTTGTTTTCATAGAATTTTTGACACTACCATAAACAGGTTACTTTATACAAGTAACCTGTGAACAAGTGTATCGATGACTTATTTACTTTCATTTTCTTTCTGCATTTCTTTTGCTAATTCTTCTGGTGTTTTATCACCTAATGTAATGGATTGTAATCCGTTGTTAATAATATCTGTTAATTCAGGTGTTAGTGTTGCATCATATACTGGAGCAAGTCCACCTTGAACAAAGCTATTGGCATCTTGGAAGATTTGTGGGATGCTGTCATCCATTTCAACATTAGCCGGTACGATAATGTTTGCTTTGATTAAACCTTGGTATAACTCTTCACCATAATAGTATTTTAGGAAAGTGAAAGCAGCTTCTTGTTCCTCTTCACTTAATTGGCTGTTTACCGCAATACCACCACCAGCGGCACCAGCGATTCTTGCAGGATCGCCGTTACCACCTTCAAATGTCGGGAATGGTGCGACCCCAATGTTATCAATATCTTCAACGCTGTCTAAAATGGGACCAATCGCCCATGAACCAGCAAAGTGCATACCTGCGGATCCTTTGATAAATTCATTTCTGGATTGAGCTTCATCAAGCGTATTCATGTCTTCATTAAATGCGTTCGCTTTTGTTAATTCATCGATAACAGATAGTGCACTGATAAATTGTGGATCTTCAAAAGTGCCTTCTCCACCTAGTGTATTCTTTAAGTAATCGCTACCTGTGAAACGGTCAGCAATTGTTGAGATATATACAGATTGTAATGGCCAAATGGATTTATTACCTAAAGCAATTGGAGTTGTCCCTTCATCATTAAGCGCTTTTACAAGTTTTTTAAATTCATCATATGTTTTAGGAAACTCATCATACCCAGCGGCTTGAAGCCGATCTTTATGATAGAAAATTAAACCTGTCACACTTACATTTGATGGGATTGCATAATAATTCCCCCCAATTGCATAATCTTGAAGGATGGAATCAGGAATAACCCCTTCCCAGTTATCAATAATTGGATTAAGCGGAAGAATGGCCCCACCTTCAGCAAGAGGCTCAGTTCTAGCACCAGGCCAAACACGCATCAAGTCAGGTAATTGATTTCCAGCGGCTTGGGTTCTTAATTTTGTCTCATATTGGTCGTGCGGAATGGCCTCTTCCTTAATTTGAATATCTTCATGCTCTTCATTAAATTTAGCAATAATATCCTTGTAAAGAGTATTTTCCGGACGATCCTCAGTCCAGTCCGTCCAAAGAGTAAGTTCGATAACTCCATTCTTTGATAGCTGTGCTTTTTTATCATCATTATTGCCACATGCAGCTAAAACTGACACCATAAGTAATCCTATTAGGATACAACTTAACTTCTTCATCATAGTTCCCCCCTGTTTTTAATGTAAAGCGCTCTCAAAAAACATAGTATAACGCTTCCACCTTTTCGACCATCCGAAAAACTACAAAAATATCCAAAATTCTTGGAATTGCTGAACAGAATTTCGGTTGATTTGGCGCTTACCGTAACAATCTTGAAGACCTTCCTTTCAAGTATTGTAAGATTTTACTTGGTGTCATATTTGGAGAGCATGATAATAACAAATGAATATGATTTTTTCCAACGTTGCCTTGCCCATATTGCAATCTGTATGCGGAGCCCTTTATACCTATACTTGGTCACCCATATTACATGGTACTTGATATCATATACCGCATGACTACTTTTTCTATAGCTGTCCAATACTTTCACCTCATCTAAAGTAAGGACATATAAGAGAAGGGCTAAAAGCTGATACCGTCTAAAGACGGTGGAGTTAGACCACGCATTTGTAAGTTAAATTAATGAAAGAGTTTAATTGGGAGAACAATCATATCGCTGTGCTCAAGGCACAAAAATAAAGACACTGTTTTGCAATTCAATATTGATAAGCATATAAAACTATTTTCCGGGTGAAGAAATATTCCATATCCCCTTGCATCTCATCTAAAAATAAAGGCTGGGACATAACTCCAGTAAATAAAAGTTAAGGCGTTGGAGCTTACACTAAAAAAGTGTAGACCCCACGCCTTTTATTGCATCTTTCTTCTATTTCCCTATAGCCTTCACAACTTCAACCGAAAACTCGGCACCGTATTGCCCTGCTTTTTCTAAATCCTCAATGTTGTCATCTGTTACTTCAGAGTTTGAGATGGTGCGTAAAGATAGGAAAGGTACATCTTGTAAATGAGCAACTTGAGCAACGGCAAAAGCCTCCATTTCTTCGGCACTTGTTCCGAAGTCTTCATGGAACCACTGGATTCTGTCAATTTCTCTGTTCCACCAGTCACCACTTCCGATTTTCCCTTCTACTACCTCACCATATTCGTATTGATCTGCCACACTTAAAGCAGCTTTCACTAATTTTTCATCACTTGGAAGGGCAGCATACTCTTTTGTTTCTCCATCCGCTTCTCTTATATCAGTTGTCATATGAATCCATTTTTCTGGCTTCATCCCTTGACCTTCGTCTAGATGTTCAGAGCGAAAGCTACCAATATTCATAACCTCCGTACCAATGACTGTATCAAACACATGAATATTCGGATCATGTCCACCAGCTGTTCCTTGGTTAATAATCGCTTTTGGATGATATTTCTCAATTAATAGTGTGGTCGATGCGGCTGCATTGACCATGCCCACCTCTGTTCTTGACACAACGACAGGAATGTCCTCAATCTCCCCAACATAAAATGAAAAATTGCCATATTTCTCTTCTTTATAGTCACCCATTGCATCAAGCAATGCGGAAACTTCAACATCCATCGCCCCTTGTACAGCGATAGGTTCCTTCTTTGCCGATTGTTTATTTGTTTCGTTTGATGTTCCTTGTGCCGAAGTACAACCTACTAACATCAAAATGGAAAAAGCTAGAATCGCGAATACTTTAATACTTTTTGTCATTATGATCCCTCCATCGAAGTTAAAACCGAACATTAAATTGTATTTTATTTAGAATGTTCACTTTTAACAGTATAAGAGGTATCTAAAAAAATAACAATAGGAAGATATATGTGTTTAGAAAGGTAATAGAATTAGTACTCTCGATGAAATCTGCCTTAGCCTAGCTGAAACGACCTAATTCAGCGGTGTCGATTTCTATGAATGCGCCAAGAAACTGTTGACGTATTTACTTACATTGGGATCCACCAGATCCTGAAATTCTAGATCAGTACTTTGGTCAGAAATTCAGACTAGAACAAGCACGACTTTAAAATATTTACAAATAATTACAAATAATTAATAGAAAAATGGTATTAAGTTAATAAACTATCATTAAAATACAATAGAATGCACAGAACAAAATCGCTAGCGCGACTAAACCACGTCCCAAGTGAAGATTATTCACTTGGGATATTCCTCGCTTGTCGCATGGTGCCGTCACAAAAAGGACAGACTACCTCCACTTCTTCATTTTCTTCCAAATCATAGTGAAATTCCCCCACTATATATTCAGGGACCTCATCTTCCTTACCACAATCCAAACATTTAAAAGTCAACGTTTTTATTTCTTCATTTAAACCGAATGGATCGTCTTTATCCAAGGATTCCAGGAATGCTTTACTTAATTCATCCGGCTTTTTCTTTTTGGTCAAGATTTATCCTCCTCACTCTTTTGACAGACTCCATATCTTCCATATAATGGTACAACAAGCCATACTCCGCATGCCATATTTCAACCAAATCCATCTCACGATGGCAATGTGGGCAAATAAATGGGTCTTTATCAAATGCCTCTATCATGCGCTGTCTATAGGTTTTCTTCTTCTTTTTCCTCTCAAGTAATAAGGAAAGTTGCTTTGTTCTCATAAAAGCATGAAGGCTCAATACCTGATTAGCCTTTTTATAAGATCTTCTGCTGTACAAACCAAAGCGACCCACCATTCGAAAATGCTTAGGTTGAATATGTTGTATTATTTTATAAAGAAATCTATATACAGAAAGGGTTTCATCCACCCTTTTCTCAGTTTGGTGATCTTCATACCAAAAATGAACAGTTTCCCCATCATATTTTAATATTCTATATTCTGCAATAGCTGGTCTAGCCAAATACCTACCTATGTATTTCGCCGCCTTTTTGGCATCCTTCATTTTTCGTTCTGCGTTCACGTAGAAACCTTTTTGGTAACGGTTATATAGATCATTAATAAGTCTTGTAACGGCTTCATTCTTAGGAAACCACGACTTTAATAAATCTAATAAGACTTTCTGCCATGCCTTTCTTAAATATTCGTACGAAATAAAACCCGTAGGTACCCATTTTTTATTTTGATCAAGGGCTCCTTCCGTTACTAAAGCATGGATATGGGGATTAAACTTAAGGTCTCTTCCAAATGTGTGAATGACTGTAATAACACCTACTTGTAATGGCTTTTTACTTCTCCGTTGATAGTAGAATTGAAATACATCTGCTACCTCTTTACTTAGTTCGTTTAATTTTTTACGGTCTTGAAAAAAGACATTTCTTAATTCCCTCGGAACGGTAAATACCATATGACGATGTGGAACATTGAAAATCATCTCCTGTTGTTTGTCCGACCAATCATCTGTATATTTCTTACCACATTTATGACAGAACCGACTCTTACAAGTGAAGCATACAAAAACAGGATTAGGATCTCCTTCACAACCTAAGCATTCATAACGTGCATAGCCAAGGTCACTGGAACCACATCTAATAGCCTTTTCAACCGTCTCTTTAATATCCTCGCGATATGATGCTGGAAAAAGGTCAGAATGTATTTTCCAAAAACCATCAAAATGGTCCTTCAATATTCTTTTGATTACACCACTGTTACCCTTTTCCATATCAGTACCCCACAAATTTGTATACGAACATTTTATCGAACAATTATCCACAAGTCGAGAATTTTATAATTTCCTAGACCAGAACAAAAGCGCAAGCGCCTGTTCAGCGACGTACAAATTTAAAGACTTCTGACGAGATAAAGGAAACACGGCGACGAAGGAGTCGATGTTGACTTATCGTAGGAAGAAGGCGTAAATTTGCTAGTCGCTAGCGCTGGAGCTAGATGTCAACCGCAACATAAGCAACTTATCTACAAGCTAGGATTTTATAATTTCCTTAGCAACAAAAAACTAAAACAACAATTTTTAGTGTGTTTTTACGTAGTCTGATAAGGAGGGGTTAACATTGTATTTATTTTAATATGGATGTAAGCATTATTTTCGTTGCTATAGTTTGGCAAAATGGTATTGTTTCTGTCCCTTGGAGTATTGCAGGTTAAAATCTATTAAATAAGTAAAAGTATTATTTGGAGGTGCCATTATGTTAATAAAGTCAAGAAAAAGTTTTTTTGACACCATTGCATCAATTTTTCCTAAACCGGATGCAATTTTGTCGGTAGGAGACATGATAAACGATAATGGGTTTGATAAACCGAATGATCATAAAATAGTAAAAGAAATATTTTTAGATAACCTAAAAAGAAAAAAATATGACAGATACAAATCTAATACCGTGATGGATGGACAACAGGCATCCAATCCAAATTTAAATATTGACCTAAAGGATTATCCGCAAGTCATTACTCTCTCTGGTCATTCACATCTTAACAATAATGATGATCGGTCTATTCATCAGAAAGATTTCACTTCTCTTAATCTTGGTTCTATGTCTTACATAGAGTCTGACCACGGTTACCAATCTCTGACGGCTCCCACGCCTAAAGACGTGGGGTTCCCACGACCTAGACAGCAGGTGGCTTGCAGCCTGTATGCCACGAAGAATACAAGCGTTTCATCTTCTCAAAGGTACCTTATCAACCTTGCGATTGAGTTTGCATCCTAAGCACTGGATGAATTTAGCAAGTCTTTCACGATAGCGCGTGGCGTATAGCTCGCTTACACATGCCTAGCCCCAAAAGAGACCGTACATCGACTTTACTATCGCATACTTGAGTTTAAGGAGAACTCTCTTGGTGCCAGTCAGTCCAAGCGACAACCTAATTTGATTTTGTATTCCTAGGCTACTACGGCAGCCTTTTCGTTTTGTCTGGCTTCACAAACCAGTAGAGTGTCTTGCTTGATGATTGTTGAATTCGTGCAATCTCACGATTGTGCAGTTCTAAAAAATCATCCCATTGTGTGTTGCAAAGACCCACATCAACGGTATCTAAGCTATCTTTGGTGTTCCTAATAAGGAAAGCGCTGTATATATCACGTTGGACCGGAAAACCTAGGATCCAACGCTCGTTGAGTTGTTTCTTTGTATAATCACCAGTCCCATGATTGAACTGGCTCGCTTTTGTGGCATATGTATCTATTTTTTTGACCGATTTTCCTTGATAGCCAAGTTTTCGGTCAAGTATCGTTATCAACATAGCAGGAGCATGGTTCAATAGGCTCTTTCCATACCGTTTTTTCCTATTGATACGACCATTCTTTTTGTTTCGAGTCGTCTTCTTCACTTTCTTTTGAAGAGATTGAAAGCGCATGGTTTCTACTCGAACATCTGAACCTTGGAAAAGAATATCGTTGGCAAGTGTTTCATGCGCTTGTTTTCGCTTAGCCACAAGTTTTCTATGAATGTCCTTCCTTTTGGCTTTCAAGCTCATGTATCGCTTAGAAAAGTTCCAAGAAAGTTTTTTTCCACGTTTGATGGTGCCATCTTCATTGTAGTTGTCTGGATTGGATGCACGTTTCGACCTATCCATTCTTCGCTCAATATGGCGAAGCTTTTTGGCATCCATAATGCAATTCTCAGCCAACTCAACAAGTTGAACCTTTTCCTCAGAAACAGTAGCTATGGTGGATGGACCGATATCAATGCCAACCCGTTTGTCTGACTTATCGACAGGGTGTTTTTTTAAACCAGTGTCTTTATCTCGTTTTACAGGAGGGAATCCTTCTTGTACCAGCTGAACGAAGAAACGTTTTGTCCCACGGATTTCTCGCATAATAACCCGACAATATTTTGTTCTGTCATTAAGGGATTCTTGAGCATAGAGATCATTTGGCTTCACGAATCCCCTCAGCTTCAGAGCACCTTTCGTAGGTTGACTTACAGGATTCTTCTTAGATACCCGAGTTTGTTCTCCCCAAAGAAGAAATTCGCCATCAAAACGAAGCCCTGTACCATTGGATTTGTTCTCTACGGACATATCGTCTTCAGGTCGTTTGAAGTGAACATGTTGTGCTTGTCGAAACTTCAATTTCTCTACTGCATTGAATGCACGTGAGGCAAGCTTCTGTGCTTCAAAGGAACCGATATTTTTCTTATACTTTGCTTGTATTGGTTTTACGAAATCATGGAGTTGGTATTCAGAATAACCGTGTGACTGTTCGATTTCCTTTAGCCGTTTCGTTCTAGCTTTAGCTTTCTTATCTTTCACAAGTTCACGATATTCTTTATCTGAGCGTAGTTCAGCTAAACGTTTGAGAGCGTACCTAAGGCATGAATTATAGATGTTCTTCGCTATTCGCATTTTCTTTTCTAGAATAGCAACATCCTTCTTGTTTACATCAAGTTCTAATTCAAGAACATAACTAGGCGTATTCGATTTCCTCATTGATTTCGCCCCCTTTCTAGCGTTTTCGCTGCATCTCAACGTATCGTTTAATGGTTTCACTGGATACATTACCAGCAGTTGAAACAAAGTAGTTTCGAGTCCACAAACTTGGCATTTTGTTCAAGTGTGCGAATTCTTCTCGAAGTATCTTTGAAGTTCCTCCTTTCACTTTGTTCATGACATCCGCTGGGCTGAAAGTAGGAAGTGTGTTCACAATTAAGTGGCAGTGATCTTTATCCGTCTTCATTGCGACTATCTCGAATCCATACTCCTCACAAATTTCTTGAACGAGTTGCTTAAATCTTAAATCTACCGCCTCGTTCAAAAAAATTTTTCGCCTGTATCTAGGACAAAACACAAAATGATAGTTGAGAAGGCTTACAGTGGTTTTGGTATGTCTATATTCTTCTATCATGTTCCTATTATAACATATTTTGTGCATGTATTGAATATGAACATACTCAAAAAGATAATAAAAATAAAACGAGGAGAGTGGTTTTTGTCGGACATGTATGACCCACAAGGGGGTGCCCCAGTCCGAACTCACTATCAGCCCACCCCTAAAGGAGCGGGCTTTCTCGTTCGTAAAAGCTGTAATTTTTTCATCACCACAAAAAGGAACGAAACATACCGTCCCACTCCTCCCACCAATGGAATATTTGGCTTCAGGCATTACCTATATTATGTCCTATCTCAAGGATGCATATATTTGTAAGTACAACGGTTTCATTTCTAACACCTCTCTAACATCTCTTAATTCTATTTATTTAATATAATATTATATTAAATAAATTTTAAAATTCTAGTCTAAATACTTCATCCTTTCCCTTCTCTCATGAGAAATATGAGAAAATTGTTAAATATGCACTTAATGACATATCAATAACACCTTGACTGTTATAACAAATTAGGCTATATTGGCTATATTCCATTTATTTTAAGTATTTGAATTACTTTGCAGTTTTCTCCTTTAGTAAAGTATCTGTGAAGGGAGGTGAGTTGAAAGTAGGTTGCAAATAATGAATTTGTAAACAGCCAGAGAAACTGAGCGGGGTTAAATAAACAATAAAAACCTCTATGCATTATGCCATTGTCACTTGAAAGTCTATAATTGAAAGCGCTTAGATAATCCTCGGAAATTGTAACAACATGTTGATAACAAGCAAGGTCTTAAGAAATTGTTGAAATTACCTAAAAATACGGGAGGTTAATTGCGTGAGTATAAAGATAAAAAAATTCCTAATGATGTGTCTGCTTTTTTTATTAGTGATAGTTGCTTTTGGCTGTGCTAATGATACGAATACTGAACCAAATGATGAGGATAACACAGCAGGTGATGAAGTGGAAGAGGGAGAACCGGATCCAGTTACTCTACAAGTAGTTGTAGGTTGGGATGAAGAAATGTTTAACGATCGTTTTAAAGATCCGATCGAAGAAGCATTTCCTTGGATTACAATTGAACATATTCAATCAGGTTCTGGTAGAGAAGAGTTAGAAGAATTGTTTGCTAAAGATTTGAATCCAGATATTATCTTTCAAATCTCTCCCGACAATATGGAGTACTTTGGACTTGATTACGATCTAGATGAACTAATCGAAAAACATGGCTATGATGTGAGCCATATCAACCCTGTTTATTTAGACGCTATTCGAGCTAAAGATCCAGAAAGACGACTTTTAGGTATGCCATATGAGATTGTCAACTGGGTGTTGTTCTATAATAAAGATATTTTCGATACCTTTGGTGTTGATTATCCAACAGAGGATATGACTTGGAATGAAGCGATCGATTTAGCAAGTAAAGTATCTGGTGAGCGAAATGGTGTTCATTATCGTGGTTTAGATTTAGGACCTGCGCATGTACCATTTGCACAATTTTCAGTGAATCGCACTGATCCTGAAACAGGTGAAGTTTTAATCCAAGAGGAAGAGGAATTTGCTAGGTATCTAGATTTAATCCAAGATATAGGAGCACTAGATAATTCAGGTGAACCTTTCTTCGACCCAGCTAAATTTACTGATGAACGTTCTACAGCCATGTTCGTTGAGTTTGTTCAAGCAGTAGATTGGTGGTCAGAAGCAGAAGGCCTTAATTATGATGTTACAGCACTCCCTACATGGGAGGGTGGACCAAAAGTAACGCATCGACCTGATTTTGGGATCCTTCCTTGGAATATCAGCCCTCTAAGTGAAAACAAAGACGCAGCGTTTAAAGTGATCACTTATTTTACCGAAACAGAATATCAGACATTTGCTGCTCGAATTGGTCTCGGGCCTACTAGTGTAGAAGATGAAGTTCTAGAACAATTCTTCCAAGATTATGAATCAACGCATGATAAAAATATGCAATCTATTTTTACTCATCCGCCTGCAAGCCCACCGGAGCATATTAGTAGATGGGATGACTATGTTGATTTTAACGTACACCGTTGGTTAAATGATGAGGAATATATGAACATTGATCGAAATGAATATTTGCGTCTTGTCGCAGAAGAATCAGCTGCAAAGATTCAGGAGGCAATGGGAGCAGAATAAAGAAATGGTTGTATGATATTTTCAAATAATGATTGGGCATATTCTTCACCTTACAAAGAAGAGAAGGGTATGCCCTTTATTTTTTATATTTGGGAGAGTGCAATGATAAGATTACCCAGAACTAGTCGACCAGTTGAAAAAGACATGGTATGAGTGGGCAAACCGGACAAACGTTTTTCCTGTTAATCAAAATGAATCAGTTATGTTGGGGAGGAATATCATGCAAGCAAACATTAAACAATTGCCTAAAGGGCCTGCAGATCGGAATCTAAATCTATGTTAATTTTTGAAGTGTGAAAATTTACGAGGAGAATTTATATGCATAAAGGATCTCTCATGTTTCCGATTCGTTTCTTATTACTTGGATGTATATTAGGAGGATGTAGTCTTATGGAAAGCTACGAAAATAAAACAAATCATTATACGCCATACCCCGAAGTAACAAACATAGAAAATGGCATTTCTTGGCCAGAAGGGCAAGCATTGCCTACATTTGCAACACCTGAAGATACGCTTGATACAATATTGGTTCAAGCATTTACGCCAGATGAAGCGATCACTTTTTCTGCATTACAAGGGCTTGTGAATAAAGAAAAACCTAGAATTTTATTGCTTGACTCTGGTGCAGATGAAGGTGCTTTTACATGGCCGATGACACCAATCATTGGTTTTGAAAATCGTGAAGTCTATTTAGAAACTACTAAATTCGATTTACTTGCCAAGTACGCAGACGAAGTCGATGGCGTCATATTGTATGATCCAACAATAAGTCCCCATTATAGAAATTTAGCGGGAACAATGGCTGGAATAAAGAATGCTATACCTGTAGCTGAAAGTGTATATGAAGAAATGCAGGCTAAAGGGATAGAATTAGATGTAGTAGAAGATCTCACAGAAATGACTTTTACGACTCCGATTGAAATCTATAACTATCTCTATGATAATTATTGGGATGACTCACAGAAACGGGTTATTTTAAATGCTAAACCATATGATGAAGGTGGAGACCATCATCATACGAGAGATATTATAGCAGCAACTGGTGAGACAGTTCTTTGGCTTGATACATTAGACGATGACGAGAGAGAAGTACTTGAAAAGTTTTATGGAGATATGGAACCAGGAAATGCAATTGCACTTGGTTGGTATACGACCGAGCGTTCTGGCATTACGTTAGCATCAAAGTTTGGCATAGGCACAATGCCTGCTGATTTTTATATAAGTGGTAGTGTATATAGCGGAAATGATCATACCATAACACCTCCGCCAGTTCCGAATAAACCTGAGTTAGAAAATAAAGTATATATCGCTATATATATAAGCGATGGTGATAATATTCAATATACACAACGGGCGATGAGGGTGATTTGGGATGAGAATGAAGACTATCGAGGACAAATTCCGATGAACTGGACAATTGCTCCTGGCCTTGTTGATATTGGTCCTGGACTATTAAACTATTATTATCAAGATGCAACAGAAAATGAATATTTTGTAACTGGACCTTCTGGGATGGGCTACATGATGCCTTATAATACACTAAATGAGCCTGGTGCCCCAGTAAAAGATATCTTGACGGATGAGGGTGCAGCCGATGGATATACGCGCTTAACAGAAACCTACTTACAAAGATCAGGTATTAGAGTTGTCACGATCTGGGATGATGCTTCACCAATGGTTAGAGAAGCTTATGAAAGAAATGGTCGTAACTTATATGGAGCAACCGTTCAGAACTTTAGGGATGTACCTTCTGTTGCGGGAAGTATCGAAAATGATCGAGTACCTTTTGAAAAATTAAGGATTCCATACGGAAGTGGCTACGATCATATCTTCGGTGATATGACAACTGAGATTAATAAATGGGATGGGGAATCTCCATATTTCTTATCTTATCAAGTCGATATTTGGAGCGAGTTAAAACCAGAAGTAATCATAGAAATTCATGATAAGCTGAATGAACAGTATGATGGGAATGTTGAATTTGTTCGAGCAGATCACTTCTTTGCATTGTATAATGAAGCAAATCACTTACCGTTTAACTTAGCGATGTCAGAGCATACCACAGTAACAGCAAGTGATACTACAGTAGATCCAAAAGTTACTATTAACGGTACCTTCGCTGATATTTGGTCTTCTTCAGAGGAAGAAAATTGGTTGGAATTTGATTTCAGCGAAACATATGAGATCAATCGGTATGTGATCAGACATGCAGGGGAACATAGCCTCGAACAAGAGTTGAATACACGCGATTATCGAGTAGAAGTAAGCACAGATGGCTCAACATGGGAATTAATCGATGATTATAGAGGGAATCAATTAAATGTAACAGATATCGAATTCGATCCAGTAGAAGCCAGATATTTAAGGCTTACAATTGATAATCCAGGTGCAGATGATACCGCAAGGATTGCTGATGTTGAAATATATGGTAGAGTAGTGGATTAATAATGTTAAAATCACAGACTGAGGACTCATCCCCAATCTGTGATTTTTTTCAATTGAAAATTTGTCAGGCCCAGGTCAAATTTATATTTCCTTTCTTTTAAAAAGACTTCCCCTTCTTTAATCAAGCAGTACTTTTGGTGCGGTACCGGTTGTACCCTTCACAACAAGTTTGGGCGGAATGTTCTTTTTCTTATATCCTTCATTATTATGGCGCTTATCCAGTAACTGAATTAATATATTCGCCGCCCCTTCCCCTATAAGTTGTTCGGACTGAGAGATATGTGTAAAAGCACCTAACTCAGAATCAAAATAAGGATCATCAAACGATATAATGGATAGATCATCCGGAACGTTCAAATTCATACTTTTAGCCAATTTATAAATATGCAGACCCAATTTTGCGTTTAACGCGATAAAGGCAGTAGCAACCTTATTCTGGATAAGGTTTTTAAGAGGGAAACTCTCTTCTAGGTTGGAATAATTCACTGTGAAATCCGTTACAATAAATGACGGGTTAATCATTGCTCCCTTTTCCGTAAACACATCCATATAGCCTTTAATCCGATTCTCTACAGAAACCGTTGTTTTAGCTGAATCCGCGCAAATGACAATATTTCGATGCCCCAAATCCCATAAATGGGAAACTGCCAACCTTGCACCCTCGATATTATCAGAACCGACAAAGTTCGTCTCAATACCTGGCAAATATCGGTCGATTAAAACAAAAGGAAAGTTTTTCACCTTCAATTCTAGAATATCCTCATTGTACGTTTGGGCATCAATTGGAAAAATAAGTAGTCCAACCACTTGCATACGTAGGAATTCTCTAATGGCTGCTTGTTCCTTTTCTTTTGAATTGTGAGTGAGAATAATGGAGACAGTGTATTCCGTATTTAGCAAAACTCCATAAATACCATTAATTAACTTTACAGCAAAGAAGTCTTCAATGGTCGGCATGATAAGCCCTATCATCTTGCGTTTTGAATTTGTACCGGTTGAGGAATCAATCAAACTATTTTTTGTCGTTATCTCATCTAGATTATTCATTTCATGAGGAGTTTTCTCTCCCCCATCTTGTACAAAGCTGCCTTTTCCTGGAATTCGGTAAATCCATCCTTCCCTTACTAATTCTGTTAAAGCGTTCGTAACGGTAATCCGGCTAACACTAAATTTTTCCATAATCTCACGTTCTGTTGGTATTCGGTCGTGAGCGGACAACCGTTTAGAAGAAATTAAATCTTGGAAGTACTCCTTAATCTGCAAATAAAGCGGCTCTCTTGTTTCATTGGACATATTGAAAACTCCTGAGTATCATTTTTATTAATATATCATATTTAATATAACATTTATCGAGTAGTACAGCAATATTATCTTTTACAGTTCCCCTCCCTTAAAATCCCTATTTAATACAGTTGTTATTGCTGCTATTAATCCGATAGTGAAGAAGAATCCTATAACAAAAATAATTATATTCATTTTGTCCACACCCCTACGATATACATAGGACTATTGTTTAATAACTGGAAAACATTTGCAATAACTAAATGGGAAAAAGAAAAGGCACCCTATCGGGTACCATTATTTCTCTCTTCTCTCAGTTATTCCCATGTATTCAGGCATGCTCTTCATAATTTTGTTGTGTGCCAAATATATTTTTTCGGATATTGAATGTTATGAATGCAAGTACAGTAATGATAATAATGTTAACAAGTGTACTTAAAAAATAGTTATTTAACAATCGGGGGAAGTTTCCAATGAAAATGGCACAAATCATTCCGTATATCACTAGTGTTCCGATCCAAGCAATAATATAATTGATTAATGCAGCTATCTTGGGAAACTTAATAACTAGATAGCTTAATAAGGTAAAGTACAGGATGCAAGCTCCAATACCAAATACAATATCCCAAAAATAAACAGCGTTTCCGCTGGCTATTTTTATTGATACTTTTTCGTGTAATGAATAGGCTGTGAATCCTCCTATGAATAAAAAATCAATAAAAACCGCTACAAATTTGCTTATCGCTTTTGAAATCCTTAATAAGAATACTAATAAAACTAATAAAAATATGGGTAATAATAGTACTATCGTTTCCCACCTCAGCTTTTTGTTTATAACAATCATTATATTTTACATGATTTTCGCCATCTACTCAATTCGACAAAAGATGGAAAAAACCTGCAACTATTTCCCTATTTCTTCAACATAACTACAATATCATCTTAGCACTTCTAAATAGAAATTTTCTGCCACACCTCCTAACATTGCATATAGCCCATATCCATCCGAACAAATTATTAACTCAAGTTAATCTTAATGATGTATAAAAAACAATGAAGAGTTATTTTAAGTTTACCGATTTTCATTAGATATGAAGGATTTTTTCATCAACCAGACATTTTCGAAACAGAAATCGTTGGGTTGATTTCTGTTTACACATTTTATGTAATACAAATAAACGTGCGGTTAGGCACATTTTTTATAAAGGTTAATGGTAGGATGAAGATGTTGATTTCCGTTTCGGCTGGACGCTTTCCGCGGGGCGTGTCTTGAGCCGCTTCGTCGCTTCGCTCCTGCAGGGTCTCAAGCTGCACGCTCATTCCCGCAGGAGTCGCCAGCCGCCACTCCAATCAACGCATTTCTAACAACGGTATGCATCTTCACTAGAATCACTGATAACCTTTCATATTCAATTTATTTCTTCAAAGTTGAAACACAGGTTGCTTGGGAGCGCACGGCTTTTCTATGTACTTAAAATGTTGAATACCTACGGAATCCTTTTCCAATATTGCCTTTATTCCTACCGAAAAGCAGTATAAAATATCTTGTGAAAGTGTGGTGTAATTTTTCACAGAAAGTCCTCCTTCTTATGTGTTTTTGTTTTGTTTTGGTCAATAAAATTTCAACACATTTCGGGGGGCTTTTTTACTTCATAAAAGCCATATAGGCATCCAAAAAGCTTGGTTTTTCACCTAACTTTTTTGGATACCTGTATTTGTTTAAAGGTCAAGGTTTATTTTCGGGTAAACTTAAAAACCTTCAATGCAATTCTCCCAACAAAATTTCACTATCCATTCTCTTGTCATCTATTTTCAACCATTGTTTATTCCAACCTTCACGCCATTAAAAATATCGACCACGTCGCGGAAGACCATTATCAACGGTGAATATTCACCGTTGATAACGAGCCTTAAATCATTATATTAGTATTTTCATTTCCTGTTTCCCCGCTTCTACCTCTAGCTTCTGCTTTCCGGATACTTCGATTGTATATGGTTTTTCTAATCCACTTGTTGTGATGGAAATTTCGTTTCCGGTACGTGTTACATGTATATGGCCAATTTCTTCTCCATCAGCATTAACAAGCATCCGGTCAATATTTGCACCATCTTCTATTTCTACTAATTTGATAGTCAAATTTTCGGTATAATCATAGACCGGTGTATTATCCGTTAATCCAATTGGTAAAATTGTGTTAGGACGAATATAAAGTGGTAAATTTAAATAATCAAATTTTTCCTTCACCCAAGTACCACCTTCCACTACTTCTCCTGTTAAAAGACATGTCCATCTGCCTTTTGGCAAATAGAAGGAACCGATACCTTCTTCATTAAATATCGGTGCAACTAACAAAGCATCTCCCAGCATATACTGACGATCTAGTGGTTCACAAATTGGATCATCCGGAAATTCTAGCAACATGGACCGCATGACTGGAACACCTGTATGATGGTTTTCTACTGCGGCACCGAATAGATATGGCATTAAACGATTTTTCAGTTTTGCGAATTGGCGAGTGACATCAACAGCTTCTTCATCAAAATTCCATGGCACCCGATAAGAGGAACTACCATGTAGACGACTATGGCTCGATAGCAGACCAAACGCTGTCCAACGTTTAAATACATCCGGGGTTGCTGTATTTTCAAACCCACCTATATCATGACTCCAATATCCAAATCCTGATGTTGTTAAAGACAAACCTCCCCGTAAACTTTCTGCCATCGCTTCATAAGTTGAATCACAGTCTCCACCCCAGTGAACTGGGAATTTTTGCCCCCCTGTTGTAGCGGATCGGGCAAAGAGGACTGCTTCATTCTTTCCTCTTTCTTTTTCTAATAGATCAAACACGACCTTATTGTAAATATAGGAATAGTAGTTATGCATTTTGACTGGATCAGAACCATCGAAATAAACGACATCCGTTGGAATCCTTTCACCAAAGTCGGTTTTAAAGGAATCAACGCCCATATCCATCAATATTTTTAGCTTACTTGTATACCATTCACATGCTTTGGGATTTGTGAAATCAACAATCCCCATTCCTGCTTGCCATAAATCCCATTGCCAAATACTGCCGTCTTCCTTTTTCAATAAATACTCGTTTTTAGCTCCTTCTTCAAACGATGGGGATTTTTGAGCAATATAAGGATTGATCCAAACACAGATTTTTAAACCTTTCTCTTTTAATCTACGTAACATTCCTTCAGGGTCTGGAAAATTATCTTGATCCCAAATAAAGTTACTCCATTCAAAACCTTTCATCCAAAAACAATCAAAGTGAAATACACTTAATGGGATATCTCGTTCTATCATACCATCAACGAAGCGATTGACGGTTTCCTCGTTATAATCCGTCGTAAAAGAAGTAGATAACCATAATCCAAATGACCAAGCGGGTGGTAGTGCTGGTTTTCCAGTCAATTCTGTATATCGGCTTACTACACCTTTTGGCTCTGGTCCAATAATTAAATAGTAATCTAGATATTCCCCTTTAATGCTAAATTGCGCCTTAGAGGTATATTCTGAACCCAATTCATAATTTACTTCTTCAGGATGATTCACAAATATTCCATATCCTCGGTTGCTTAAATAAAAGGGAATATTTTTGTAAGCTTGCTCTGAGCTAGTTCCCCCATCTTTATTCCAAATATCTACTGATTGTCCGTTCTTCACGTAAGTAGTAAAGCGCTCTCCTAGGCCGTATAGATATTCCCCAACGGATAGGCGATGCTGCCCCCTCATATAGTTTGTATTTTCCGGACCTTCAATCCATGCAAAACTTTTTGCATCCATTTCTGTCATCATGTCATTTTTATAATAAAATGTCATATGGAATGGTCTTTTTTGGATTTTAACTTTTACATCTCCATTCCCAAAAATGAGTTCATTTTCTTCAGATACATAGGTAGATGTCAACTTTTCATCAGCCACATCAAAAGCAGGCGTACGCTTTACACCTCCCGTGTGGTGCCAAGTCTGTAAACGTATGACATTTTCCTTTGGGACCGTTAACTTGATTGTTAATTGTGGACAATTCAATGTCATTCCGCGATGGTCGATGTCCCTACACGGAGTATAAAGAGTTAAACTTTCATCCGTTACATCCATGTCAAACACCATGTGAGGATAATGAATCTCGTATCCTTCACGTATAAGCCAGTTACCATCAGTAAATTTCATCTTTAAATACCCCTTTTCTTTTTCTCGGTTATTTGAAAATTGTTTTACTTTAAGTTCATAACTACTCTTTTCAACCTTCATTATTTAAACAGCCCTCAAGAACTTTTTTCAAAAACTACTTGTGGGATCATTTGGCTACCTTTGCTTGTAGATTTGTTGCCAATAGCGATTGGGTCCCTTTTTAACAATAACTCATAGAACTTGACACTATCTTTATTCTTTTACAGAACCGAGTGTAATACCGTGAATAAAATATCTTTGTAAAAATGGATAAATGACTAAAACAGGAATCATGGCAATGAATATTTTTGCAGCATCCAAGGTTCTATTCGACATCTCGCTCATCCTTTTGTATTGGTCCTCCGTCATCGTAGAAGGATCTACAGACACTACTAACTGCTGAATATATGTTTGAAGTGGATAAAATTCTTCTCTCGTCATAAAAACCAGCCCGTATAAAAATTCGTTCCAATGATAAACAATGCTGAAAAGAGATACTGTTGCTAATACTGGAATTGAGAGTGGTATATATATTTTAAATAAAATATACCAAGGTCCTGCCCCATCCACCAACGCCGCTTCTTCTAACGCGTTCGGTAAATTTCGGAAAAAGTTTATTGCCAATATAATATTGAATACGATAGTTTGAGCTCCGCCAACCAAAACTAGCGCCCATATGCTATTCATGAGGCCATATCCTTTGATTGTCAAATAAATGGGAATTAATCCTCCATTAAATA
This sequence comes from Lederbergia ruris, assembly GCF_018332955.1. Classification (NCBI taxonomy): domain Bacteria; kingdom Bacillati; phylum Bacillota; class Bacilli; order Caryophanales; family Bacillaceae; genus Lederbergia; species Lederbergia ruris. The sequence continues at coordinate 43,524 of NZ_BORB01000027.1, read as the reverse complement.
ACATAGTGAATATCAAAGTCCACGTTAATACATTTCGTCCTTTAAAATCTTTTACAGTTTTAGACAAAGGGTAAGCCATTAATGGTACAATTATAAAATTCAAGCCCGCACCTAATACAACCCTTTTAACCGAAATCCAAAATGATTTAAAGAATTGGGTGTCCTGCAAAAGTTGCTTGTAAGAATTCAAATTAAAGTCTACTGGCCATAAAGTAACAGCTCCCGCAGCCGCTGCTGATTTTGAACTGAATGAAAGCGATAATGTATACCATAAAGGCAATATACAAGTTATTGCGACTAGCAAAAGAATAATGATAATTGTCACGTCTATTATCTTTGAAGACAAGGTGTTTCGACTAAGCATAATTGTGATCCCCTTTAGAAAATTCGATAATTAGTAAATCTATAGGCCAGAAAATACGATAAACTGATTAAAATAAATCCAGCTACGGATTTAAGTAAACCAACTGCAGTTGCTAGCTCATATTGTAAATTCAACAATCCAGCTCTATAAACCCATGTGTCAACAATATCTCCTGTAGAATAAACAAGCGGGTTATATAGATTGAAAATTTGATCAAAACCAGCATTCAGCACATTTCCTAAGCTTAAAACTGCTAATAGTACTGCTGTAGTCCGGATCCCAGGAAGAGTCACATGCCATAGCAATCTAAAACGATTTGCACCGTCTATACTTGCCGCTTCGTACAATGCTGGATTAATTCCAGTCAGTGCAGCAAGATAAATAATCGTGTTAAAACCAAACTCCTTCCAAATATCACTTCCAACTACCAAAAAAGGGAATAATTTGGCCTCTCCGAAAAATAGTATTGGCTCAATTCCGAAGACACCTAACAATTGATTAATAGGTCCTCCAAATGCAAAAATGTCTAACAGTACTCCTCCAAGAATAACCCAAGATAGAAAGTGTGGTAAGTATACAATTGTTTGTATAGTCCGTTTAAATCCCATATAACGTACTTCATTCAATAGTAAAGCAAAACATAATGGTACTATTAAATTCCCAATAATTTTCATAACAGCGATATAGATGGTGTTAAAAAATACTTGCATAGTATCCTTTAACTCAAACATGTATTTAAAGGTTTCTAGACCAACAAATTCCGATCCCCAAATTCCTTTTCCAGGGTTGTAATCCTGAAAAGCGATTAAAACTCCAAACATTGGAACAATACTAAACAATATAATCCATATAAAACCAGGTAAGAGCATAATATAATAATGTTTAGCAAAGCTTTTTATTTTCATTATGACTGCCCTTTCGTAAGTTCTTATTTTAAAAAATCTTTTATTTCATAAAGGCGTCTTGGCTAGACGCCTTTCACTATTTCTTATTGTTTTGCCATTTCATTCACTTCATCAGTGATTTTGTCTCCACCTTGCTTTTTCCATTCTTCTACAAATTTATCAAATGAATCGAGCGGTTCTTGTCCCATAACAATTTTTAGAAAAGTTTCATCTTCCAATTTTTTCAAGTTAACCCAACGATCCTCCATCGTTTTTGTTTGGTTATAAATCGAGCTGTAAACTCCATTTATTTCATTGTCAGTTAAAGGTGAACCACCTACCAATAAGGCGTATGCTCTTGTCCATTGTCCTTTATTAGCATTCATATCCCAATATTGAATATCGTATTTATCGTAAGGTTCGGTCTTTACGTCCTTAATTGTTTCTGCATCTTTAACTAATAATTTATACTCAGGTTTATCTTTGAAATCTTCAGCTGTTTTATTTCCTTCCAATACCTCTCTTAAGGCTAAAACACTATATTCTGTTTCATCCGACGGTGCATATACCAGTCTAAGTGGATAATATCCTGGCCCCCCTTTACTAGCATCAAACGTACCTTTAGCATCTTCAGCCATCAAATTATTTAATAGTTTCATAGCTGCTTCCGGATGTTCATAATCTTTCCTTACCACAACAAATGAATTGGTTGGTGAACTTAAATGCGGTGAAAATTTACCGTCTTTATCTAAAGGAACAGCATATGCTTGCCAATTAGCTTCAGGATCTTCCGTAACCGCATCGGTGATAGGACCATATGGCATCCACCAAGGTGCAAAGAACATACCTGTTTTACCAGCTATTACTGATTCGCCTGAATCTTCACGTACACCCATTTCTTTGTCAATTAATCCATCTGCATACATATCACGTAATTTCCCTAAAGCTTCCTTAGTTTCGGGTAAAATCGAACCATATACTTGATTTCCGCTACCATCATCTAGCCAATACCCCGGATAAGCATTACATGCACCAAAGATACCATCAAATCCATAAAGATTATTTGTTGATTCCAAGAAGTTTGCGTAAAGTTTAGTTTTAACATCCGGACCAGCCAACCCAATTGTATCGGCTTTTCCATTTCCATCTGGATCCTCTTCAGCAAATGCCTTTGCAACTTTTTCTAAATCCTCAACTGTTTGCGGAACTTCTAATTCTAATTTATCCAACCAGTCTTTCCTTATCCATAATAAATGAACACCATCAGCGGATAATTGGACATTTGGAATTGCCATTATTTTTCCATCAAATGTTACAGCATCCATAGCTATTCCGTCTGTGCTTTCAACAATACGTTTAATTACTGGAGATGCATAATTATTGTAGACATCTGTTAAGTCGGCGATTTGATCGGCTTTTACCATTTGTCTCAACTCTACAGCGTTTACAATCATCGCATCAGGTATATCGTTCCCCGCTATAGATAAACTTACCTTCTGTCTATAATTAGAAGGAGAGGCAGTAAATGCATGGTCCACTTCAATATTTAAATTTTCCTTTATATTCCGGGTGTACTGATTGTCCAATGGTGTATCTCCAGCTTCGGATAAACTGGTGTCACTTGGATCTATTTCCTGACCAATAGCTATAGTAACTGTTTCGTCATATTTCCCTAATGGATCCGCATCTTCCATACTACTGGGTGAGGTGCCTTCTGACTTTTTCTTTTGACTCGATGATTCACCTAAACTACACCCTGAAAGAAGCAGCATAATAACAAAAATTAAAACCATTGACCTTTTTAACAAATTAATGTACCCCCTTAATAAAATAAGATTTGTTCTTACAAACTTAATTATAAATCACATGAATGCGTTTACAACGGGATGAATGTATCTGAATTCGTTAGAAGAATGTTTGAAAAATTTAACTATCCGCAAGGTATGAAACATTTGTTATACTTATCCTAAACATTTGACCCACTTTCAGGGGATTTTTTACATTTTCTGTTAAATGATTTCGTCCTTTTGTAGATTTCCACCACTAATGATGAATGGTCATCAACTTGGTGGAATGTTGCAATTTAAGATTACCTACTAGTAGGCAAATTGAAATATGATAAAATCCTTATGGTATAATAGAACTATTGAGGTAATTGACATTTCATATAGTACAACCTGGTATCCTACTATATTGGGACTGCCTTCAAAGTAAATGTAAATAATTGCATATATCTAAAACTTGGCGGTGTATTAGATGTGGTTATATTTTAAGAATTTTCTTCAGTCTTTAAGTTTAAAAACTAGAATTTCTTTAGTGTTCGGGCTTAGCACTTTAGTATTATTAATGCTTACAGTTTTTATATCATATTTTTCTATGTCAAATATTTTAACTGAAAAATTACATTCTGCTTATAAAAGCAATCTTAAACAACTTAAGGTCTCAATTGAGAATGCGATTGATGATATGAACTATGTGTCTCAACAAATAGCGTTTTCTTCTAATTTAAGAAATAATTTACTAGTTTATTTAGAAAGTGAATCACCTTATGACCGATTGAAACATTTTGAAGAATTAAATGACGAATTAAATGTAATCACTTTCAGTAATCCTAATATAGGTCTTTCACTTTTGTATGTGGATTCTGACGATAGAATACTTTTTAAGTCAAAGGGCATTAAAAATGATTTTGATATCCATCATGCTCCCCTCTTGATTGAGGGACATAACATGAACAATTATGGTCCTCATATCAGCCAAGAAAGGTATAAAGACCAATATGTTTTATCGACTGTAAGAGAATTAGATCTAAGTTTTCCGAAAAACATCTATATCTATTTGGAATCAAAGATAGATATTACTCGTGATATAATAGAAATTGAACAGCATCTAAATAACACCAATTATTTGATAATAAATAATGATCAGAAGATCATTTATAGTGAAAATACAAAATTTCACTTGAATGATCGTTTTCAAGTAAATGAAGATGGTTATGGCAAAACAGATGGATACTACTGGTTCAGTGAAAATTCCCCGAAAGGCTGGAGTATTATTGCCCTTGTTCCTATGAGCCACTACGATCAAGCTATGAAACAATGGAGTATCCTGATGAGGTATATCATTATACTATTTGTATGTATAAGTATTATTGCATCCCTATTTTTATGGAAGAGCTTTCACAAACCATTAAATAAATTTCGGCATGAAATTTATTTAATGGAGAAGACTGATTTTCATTCAGAAGTAGTAAAAACGAAAATACCTGAATTTGTTGAATTAACGAATCAGTTTAGAAATATGAAAGCACAAATAGTAAGATTGATTAAAGATATAGAAAATAAAGAGCGAGATAGAGCAGATTTGGAAGTGGAAAAATTAATACATCAAATTAACCCACACTTTTTGATGAATACATTAGATACAGCAAAATGGCTAGCAGTATCTGGAGATCGGGAAGAGCTTACACAGTTGTTAACCTCTCTAAATAAAATTTTATACTACAATATGGGGAAACTAGGAACATCCTCATCATTACAAGAAGAAATAGACTCGATGGAACAATATATTAAATTACAGCAAATACGTTACGACTTCGATTATGAGTTAAACATAAATATACAAAACAAACTAATGTCCTGCCCGATGCCACGGTTCATATTGCAACCACTAGTTGAAAATGCCATTTATCATGGACTTGTCGATGAAGGGAAGATAACTGTAACCGCGTGTTCGAATAAGGAACATATTATAATCAAAGTCTCCGATAATGGTAGGGGAATGCCAAAAGAAAAGGTAGATTCTATTTTAAAACAAAAGGACCACGATGAATCTAAAATTGGAATGGGAATCGGTCTCAATTATGTGAAACGTATTTTACATCGTGTTTACGGGGATTTGGCATCTATTGAAGTAGAGAGTGAGTTAGATAGAGGCACCTCTGTCACATTAATGATACCACTGCAGGAAGGGGTTTCATCAATCCATGATTAAAGTAATGGTCGTTGAAGATGACAAATTGGTTAGAAAAAACTTGATTAATAAATTAAACTGGGACAACTATGGCATGAGGGTAGTGGCAGAAGCAAAAAATGGAGAAAAGGCTTTAGAGGAATTAAATAAAGTAGACGTAGATCTAATGATAACAGATTTAGCGATGCCAATTATGTCAGGCATAGATTTAATCCGGGAAGTTAGAAAATTGTACCCAAACATATTTGTGGTCGTCTTAACTCTACACCAAGATTTTGAATATATTCAAGAAGTAATGCGTCTAGGTGCAATTGATTATATTGCTAAAGTTGAATTAGACGATCAAACGATGGGTTCTACATTATTAAGAATTCAACATCGGATTGAGAAAGAGATTTCCAAATATCGCTCCTCATCCGATGAACATATGTGGATTGAAGATTCTATCATTTTACTAGCAAACAAACCGATTCAAACTTCAAATCTATTACTCTCAATCATATCTGAGCAAAAAGTTATTAAAATAAATGATGAGATAATAGTGATTAAGACGAACAAACAGAACCAAAGCCTGAAGATTGATAATATCATTTCCAACCAAAGTATATTTGATCAGCTATTAATAGTTCGAGTGAACAATCAAATGGAGAATTGGAATACATGGAAACAAAAATTATCAGAACATAAAAACAGCTTATTATTCTATGAACTAAATGAAGAAAATAAAATACAGGTAAAAGATATAGACCAGCTTATTTTTCCAGCGTTAGAAAACGATCTGTATTTGAAGGAAATCCAAACGCAATTACTCTCGATGGAATGGATTAAGGATAAAGAGCATTTAGAAGAACTCCTTTTAAAAGTGAAGAATGTACGACTGAACAAGCTCCAGATAAATGATCTAATCCTCGTTACAATTAATGAATGTTCTCGGGTATATTCAGATTTTCTATCAAACACTATGCAGCGAAATCACATTTTTCACTTTTGGAATGATATTGAGAAGCAGATGCGAAATATACAACATGTAATTAGCACATCTTTATATAGTCAATCAGTGTCAGTAGAAGCAAATCAATGTATATTGGAGGCAATTTCCATTATCGGGAAAAATTTAGATGCCCCCCTTACTGCGAATGACGTTGCAAATCAAGTTAATATGAGTAGAAGCTACTTTTCAATCTGTTTTAAAAATATTACTGGACACACATTTAATGAATATATACGCATTATGCGAATAAATAAAGCAAAGAACTATCTCTCTTTCACAAACTTAAAAATAGGCACAATAGCAGAAAATGTAGGTTATAAAGACATAAGGTATTTTAGCAATGTTTTCCGGCAGTCCACTGGGTTACTTCCAACTGAGTATAGGAAGAGATATATGAAGTATTAGCCAGCTGTTCCTTGGTTAATAATCGCTTTTGGATAATATTTTTCAATTAATAGTGTGGTCGATGCGGCTGCATTGACCATGCCCACCTCTGTTCTTGACACAACAACAGGAAGCTCCTCAATCTCCCCAACATAAAAAGAATAATTGCTATATTTCTCTTCTTTATAGTCACCCATTGCATCAAGCAATACGGAAACTTCAACATCCATCGCCCCTTGCATTAAGGAAATAATGTTCCTTGGCAACAACTTCATTAGAAGGAGGAATTTTAGACTTTGGCACTACCAAAAACCTATCCCCACTTTTAGATTTGTCATAGTGTTCTTACAAATGTCCCCTTTCTTTTGCGGAATAAAGCAACAACCCTTAATTGGCTTTTTGCTTCCTGTTTCAAGGGATATAGCATTTTGGCAGAGGCTCTTAAAGTAAATAGCGATTATCATCCTGTCTGAATTGTATCAGAAGCCGGCACTTAGTGATGAACTTGGCATATACCTAAGGTGTTCTCGATTGGCACAAAAAAGCCCCATTAAGTAGTAAAATACAAAAAGGGGCTCTTTTAATATTGCGGAACTAAACGTCCTGTTCTTTTGGGTAAAGCATCCTTACAATTGGCTAAAATGAATTTTGCCCAATAGTTTGGCCCCATATGCTGCGACCACTCAATATCTTCGGTTATTTTTTCACCAATAAAATCATTCCATACAAGTTCCTCTGCCTTTTGAAGGCCAACATTATACCTTTCATGTAACACCTGTGCAATTTCAGTTCTAAAGGAAGGATAGCCGTTTTCATGCTCAAATTTCAGAAATGACATTAATCCTTCTTTGGTCATACGATTCATTTCTTGCATATGCTTTCGCCACCTTTGAGTATTTGATTACATTGTATTTAAATATATCTTGATTGTGTATAGATAATTGATCATAAGTCCCGTATTTGGCAATTTCCTCATAAAAGTCTTTAATATCAAGACCCAAATCAACGGCTTTTACAAGGTCAAAAATTGCTCCATCGGCGACTCCACCTAACACATAGTCAAAGTTATGGGTAAAATTAGTCTTTCGAGATCGGTTGTTATAAATAAATTTTGCCCATTCTACATCCATTTTATTCAGTATATACCCTTGATATAACTGTTTTAAACCTTGTATATCGAGATCATAAACAAAAACTATTGATTCTTCCTTATTCCCTGAACGTTTATCCGCATGTCTACTTGCTTGTAGAAAATTGGAAGTTAAATAGAAACCCTTTCCAAAGTCAGTAAATTCCTCACAGAAGGAAATATTAACTCCGGCTCGAAGTGATTCATATTTACTGGATGTCGTTCCGTGATATAGAACTTTTGAAAATTGACTAAAGTTTTTAGATAGAACAATAGGAGAAACCATAGATATGTCCTTTTTTCTTTATTATAGTAAATATATTGGTTATAAGTCAATTAGGGGAATTATATTTTGATTAAGATGGCCCGCTCTTTTTAATTAGTTTTAGACTCCAAAGTGGATCTAGATTGAATTTTGCACATGTACCATTTTCTCGAAAAAATGTTCTAACAAAGAAAAACAACCTAGAAACCAGTATCTACTAGGCTCCTAGGCTATTTTCATTATTTTTTGCTGTAAAAGTTAGATATTGACATTAAAATACGGTTTCTATCTTGTGGTTTTACAAGAATTTATCCGATCGACTAATTTACTTAGCATCCAAAGGGTATTCAAATTACTCTTTTACTGCCCCGGCTGAAATACTGTTGATAATGTAGCGGGAGAGGAATATGAACGCAATCATAATCGGTACAACGGAGATGGCGATCCCTAGATACATCGCACCTAAATTCATGGCAACTGGTGAGCCACGAAGTGCTCCCATCATCACCGGCAGTGTAAACAAGTCTGGAGATCGCAAAATAACGAGTGGCGTAATATAGTTATTCCATGAACCAATAAAGGTAAAGATCCCCATTGTCGCAATCGCCGGCATCAGAATTGGCAGTACAATTCGATGGAACATATGAATTTCAGTAGCTCCATCAATTCGCCCCGCTTCTAAAAGCGAAAGTGGCATTGTCGTCACCATGTATTGGCGGAAAAAGAAGACTGTAAATGGTGCCGCAATCGCCGGAATAATTAACGGGAAGTATGTGTCTAGCATACCTAGTGCATTACTAAGATCATAAAGACCAAGTAATCCTAACTGCCCTGGTACCATCATCATGACGATAAATGCCACAAATATAGCATTCTTAAAACGAAATTTATAGACCAAAAATGCATACGCTGTTAAAGCAGAGAAATACGCGTTTAAAACTGTCACCGAAATCGCAACGATTAAACTATTGAGAAATCCTCTCCATACGTCAACATATTGAGTAAGAACTTGGTAGTTATCGTATATGGCGGCTCCAGGAATCATTGAGAATCCCTGCAATATTTCTGAGTTCGTTCTTGTTGCATTAATGATCATCATATAAAATGGGATAAAACAAATAATCAACAAGATGATTAATGCAGCATAAATAAAGACCTTAGCTGTTTTGATTTTATTCACTGAATTCACCCCTAACTTGCATTTTTACGGTACATGGAACGGAAGGTAACGGCTGAGAAAATAACCGTAATAATAAATAATCCATAGGCAATGGCCGCACCATAACCGAAGTTATTGTACTTGAAGGATTGATTATATAAATAGAGAACCATAGTGTTCAATGCGCCGTCTGGTGCACCTCGGGTATCTGTCAACAACATCGGTAAATCAAAGATTTGTAATCCACCAATGATAGAGGTAATCAATACATACAATAACACTGGTTTTAGTTGGGGCAATGTTACATTCGTAAAAGATTGCCACCAATTAGCCCCATCAATTAAAGCAGCCTCATAGTAATCTTTCGAGATCCCAGAGATTCCTGCAAGCAAGATAATGAATGAATTCCCAAACCACATCCATGCACCGATTAAGGCAACCCAGGATTGCGCATATGTTGGATTATTTAACCAATTTATCGGCGAATCAATAATTCCTAAACTTAATAACATCTGGTTTAATGCCCCGTAGTTCCAATCTAATAATATATTAAAAAGCAAGGCAACGGACGCGATTGTAATAATGTTTGGTAAGTAAAATAACGCGCGAAATAGGCCAACACCTTTTAACTTCAAGCGAATATCAGAGAACAACAGCGCAAGGCCAAGCGCAATCCCCATTTGAACGATAAAATTAAGTCCCCAAATTTTTAAAGTATTCCCTAAAGCACTATAGAAATAACCGTCACCAATTAGACGGGCATAATTCTCAACCCCAATGAAATTAGCGTTTCCAATTCCACCCATCCCAGTATAATCAGTCAAACTATAATAAAAGGTTAAAAGAATTGGATAAATATTAAAAACCAAAAAGACAAAAACGAATGGGAACATAAATAGAAATGCATTTTTATTATCCTTAATCATGCTCTTTCCCCTTCCTTAATAAAAGAGATGGGGGGTCTTACAGGTCAACCTGTTTCCTCCCCCTCTCTTTAAATTTGATTATTTTTCATCAGGTACCTTGATATCGGGATAAGCATTTTTTACTTGCTTGTAAAACTCTTTAATAGCTTCTTCCTTCGTAGTCTTTCCTTCAACATAATTACCAACCTCGGTTCCAAACAGATCACCAATTGATTGATCATATTTTGTGATGATACTTGCATCAATTTTCTCAGCTTCCTCCAGGAAGAATTCATAGTTGTTTTGTCCAGCTAAAAACTCGTCTGAGAAATCGCCTTTCACTTTTTCTGTTACAGGAAGATAGGAAAGAACATCACCTGTTTCCTTAACCCAATCTTCCAAAAAGTCCTCATCGTGAACAAGCATTTCGATGAATTTAAAGGCTAAATCCTTATTTTTAGAGTCTTTATACATTCCAATCCACGTTCCACCTTGGAAATAAGGTGTTGGCCCATTTGTCACTGCCCAATCCCCGGCAGTTTCCGTAGCATGTTCCTTCAGTACAGAATGTAATCCCCATGTTGGTAAGGATACAGCAAAGACTTCTGTTTTATCTGAATCCTTTTCATCTTCTTCAATTTCATCCCAACCTTTGTTGTAGCTGATTGGTCCATTAAATGATTCATACCAAGCAGGCGACCAGGCGGGAGCAAGAGCCGTGTATTTTTTATCACGAAATTCCTTCGCATAATCAAAATAGGATAATCTAGCTTCTGTCATCACTAGTTCATTATTCTCATTTACCCATGGTTGCGGATCTTGGCCATCTGTATAAGGTTGAATGGAACCTTCGTCAGGAAATAAACGATAATTATTAGCTTTCATTTCCTCTGCTACTTCCATTAATCCTTCCATTGTTGAAAAGCGCTTTCCAATCTCCTCAGGGTCATCTGTCCCTAACACTTCTTTGGCAATACTACGCCGATAGTAGATTCCCCCCGGCGTTGTTTGCCAAGAAACCGCCTTGACTTCACCATCCTCGTTCTTCCCTAAATCAAACACATAATCCATATAGTCAGATTCCCAGTCTTGGACATTATAAGGATCTTGAGATAATGTTTCCCAATAGTCTTGTTCAACCCAATCCTTTAAGTATACAATTTCTCCCGTGAAGATATCAGGTGCACCTTTTCCACTTTCTAATGATGGACGAAGTGTTGTCGTATAGTTCTCTGTTGGAATAATTTGCAAATCCACGGTTACATCATATTTCTCTTCAAATACATCAATGACATCCTGTAGCTCGTCTGTAAAAGAAGTTACCGTTAAATCAGCCTTTTTACCTGAACAAGCACCTAATAGCGCTATCACACTTGCTACAGCTGCAATCATGAATAATTTTTTCACTATATTTCCTCCTTTTTGGAAAGCGGTTTTTCTATAAAAAAGGTAGAAAACCTTTTTTAATAGTTTGTTATATCAATGAATCTTTCAATAAATCGAACTTTCTTACTACCTTATTTATCTGTAAAGCGCTTTACATTCTGTTGTAAAAAATTCTTCTCTATGAAGAGAAGGGGGGAGTTTATTATTTTCCATTATGTGTTCGATATTCCACTCATCTGTATACAAGAACCTCGCTTAACCAATCGAACAGGGATCTTTCTTGCTAAAGGTCCTTTTAAAAGCCCATTGATTTCATCAAGCAATAACATAGCAGCTTGCCGGCCAATCAATTCCTTTTCTTGCCTGACTGTCGTCAAAGGTGGAGCGGTATACTTCGCGACCGAAATATCATCAAACCCTATGATCGAAATGTCTTCAGGAATCCTTAACCTTGCATCCTTCACAGCCTCCATTGCCCCAATGGCCATATAATCTCCAGAAACAAAGACGGCTGTAGGTCGTTCTGTATGCGCTAGCAATTGGACCATTGCCTTTCGTCCACCTTCAGAGGCATAGTAGCCACCATCAACTATATAGCCATCAGGGATCGGCAAGCTATATTTCCCCATCGCCTGTTGATAACCTAGTATTCGTTCTCTAGCCACAAAGGTAGATGAATTTCCCGCAATATGAGCAATTTTCCTATGCCCCAATTCATATAGATAATCAACCGCAAGCATACTCCCCTGAACATTGTCACTCTGAACTATATTAGCCTTTTCTAGCGCCATATCAATATAAACAGCTGGTATGGAGGCCTCGTGAATTTTTTTTACTTCTTTATCGTCGGGTGATAGGTTAATCACAATTACTCCATCCACCCCACGACGAAGCAAATGATCAGAATAAGAGCGTTTAGTGTCTAGATTTCTAGAGACAAGCAATAAATCATAATTATAAAATTCAAGGTGTTTCTTAGCTCCTTCAATCACTTGACCAAAAAACGGATGAGCTATTCCGATGTCTAAATGTTCATTAAATACAACACCGATCATCCAAGACTTCTTTGTAGCTAGCGTTCTAGCAGTAGAGTTGGGCATATAGTTTAATTCTTCGACAGCAGCTAATACTTTTTCCTTAGCTTTCTCACTAACATTAGGATGATGATTTAATACTTTAGATACAGTTGTGATGGAATAACCTGATTTTTTAGCAATATCATAAATAGTAGTCATAAATTCCCCCATGAGTAAAGCGCTTTACATTTAATATATGCTGAAAGCCCTCTTTTGTCAATTCTTTATTTTGCCGATTTTATAATTTTCTTAACTCACATTATTGGGCGGCTAACTATGAAGCAAAGTTCATCAAAAAGCTGAAAATGTAATAATATTCTATTCATCCAATACTTCAGCTTCTTTCGACAATATCAACACTAACTTTTTTGCGAATTTGCTACGGCTATTTTACCATCCAGCTTTTGTATCTTTGTTTATGTTTTTCATGAGAGTAACCCCCCCTCACTAATGAGGTTTAACGTTTTGGATCACTCATCACTTTTTGTTGGGAAGCCAGCTTCCGAAATGCCCTTAATGCGCTTGTTTGTATGATGAAGGCCGGTACACTCACAGCAAAAAATGGAATAATAGCTGGTATAATAAAAGCGATCATTGCAAATATAAACAGCCCTGCCAGTATGAGCAGGCTTGATATCGGGTACAAACCGGCAATAAGCAATGCATATTTTACTTTGACCCAAAAAGGGACATTAAAATGGACATATGTCGCAAACAAGTAGCTTATGGCAACTATCGTGATTAATGTAAGAATAATCACTGCAGGAAATACGATAAAGTCAATTAGAAAACTTGTTGGTAGCGTACGAATAACCGTAAAGTCAACAAAAATAAAGAGACAAACAGGGGCAATAAGGAGCATAAGACCATTTGCCCGCCAAAACTCTTGACGATACGTTTCCATAAATGTCTTCCAAATTGAAAAGTCTCCATCACTGTACAACCATTGTCGAATTACTGTAAACACACTCACGGTTGCTGGACCTATTCCCAGAACACCAAGACCTGCAACTGAAAACAAAATCCACAAGAGATTAAGATAAGCTAACTTTGCGATCCACTCAAATAAATTGCTAATCCCATCCATCGTACCGCTAGAACTTGCATTTCCCACTAGATTTCACCTCCCTCTTAACATAAGGTACCACGACCGCCACCGGCACTCAACTCTCAACCCTTTCGCTAATTGTGTTGGAATGCGAGCACACGTCACTAGGTGCGATTGCACACCGCACAGAAGAGAGTCGGGCATCCATTTTCGTGGCTGCCCCCTTGTATAAACCGCACGTGTCCTATAAGATATATGGCTTTCCCCATGTTCCATGACGTTAAGAAGTTCTGATGGTACTTGCATTTTTCATTTTCCGGAGTCTCCATCTTCACTACTATTCCTAGAACTCCTTAACGCCTTGTATGGTACTGTAAAGAATCGTAAAAAGCATTGAGAATGTTCTTATTCCCAATGCTTTTTTATTTGGAAAAGCCATCCTTTAACGCATTAACTTGGTGGGGGACAGTCCCCTTAAACAATATACTCATTGTCCTGATTGTTTTCATCTTTGTATTGAATGATAGATCGATTTGTTTTTAGGTCAATGGATAGTGTGCAGTGCTTATTTTCCTTTTGCCAGGAGAGTCTGATTTGATCTGCTGGGGAGTCTAGTACGTTAAATTCGCCATTAAAGGCATCGTATTCGTTTCTGAATTTTATTAGTTTCAACAGTCTTTGTACCGTGTCTTTCCCAAGGGATTGTTCAATTTCTTTGAGGCTGTAGTTGTGACGGTTGATTTCTCGACCATCTCCTGTCTTTTTCAGGTTTTCCTCGTCATTTTTCCCAGCTAGAAGGCCAACATAATATACTTGCGGAATGCCAGGTGTGAAAAATTGAATAGCTCTTGCGGCTAGGTATGCATCATCATCACAATTCAGTATGGAGTAATACGTTCCTCGAATTTGATGAACATCAAAGCCATCCGGATCCTTATGCTCATCTGATAAAATTAAACTAAGGTTAGAGCCTCTTTCCAAGCAAACATCTACTACTTTTTTCGCTTCTGCTGTATTAATGAGTCCATCTAGATCAGGCTTAACCGGAATACCATCATGACAATCTAGCATCGTAAACTGTTTATGAGGTCGATTTTTCAAATAACGGAGAAGTTCCACACTATTTTTATTCATTAACGTATCAAGCACACGATAAGGCAAAATAAAGTCGTAAATCCAACAGCCATGTTCGGCTAGTTTGTATTGAATGCTGTAATGGGAATGAACCTCAGGTAGTAATTCAATATCTAAAGAATGGGCCAGTTCCATGATCCAATCAAGGAAGTCATAAATATCCGGTTCAACAAAAAAGCAGCTGGTTCCCAACTTTTTAATGACATAGCCTACCGCATCGAGCCGTACAATTTTAATGTTCTGTTCCTTAAAGTTCATAAAAAAAGACGTAAGCAATTGTTTTACCTGCTCAGACCTTACATCTAAATCGATTTGTTCAGATGGAACTGTCTTACCGAAGGTCGTCCACACCTTCTCTTCCTCGCCCGTTTCCTCAATTTCAAACGTTGAATATGGTTCAGATCTGCGTAAGAACATCTTATCAATATCCTCTTGTACGGGGATCCCATCCTCCCATATTTTATCTAATGTAATAAAAAGATCAGCATATTCGGAGTCTCTCCCCTTTTTAAGAAAGTCTTGGAAATACTCAGATTGCCTTGATATGTGATTCACCATTATATCTACTAAGATATCAAAGTGCTCACCGATAGATTTTACATCTTCCCACGTTCCGAATGCAGGATCAATTTCTAAGTACGTCAATGGCGCAAATCCCCTATCCCCTGAAGAAGGATACGGAGGAAGTATATGTACCCCACCTTTGAAAATATCAGAGAAGTGTTCTAAAAGCACATGTTTGAGAGACTTTAAATCTCCCCCTAATGAATCTGGATACGTAATAAGCTGAACCTGATTTTTAACAGCCATATTTAGTCCTCCTATACTTTATATATTTCTTTAATCTCTTCAATCTTTGGTAAGTCCACAACTGCACCTGTATATTTCAACTTAAAGGCACTAACCCCCATCCCTAATCGGATTGCATCAGCAATCGTATATCCTTTCACAATTGCTGCATAAAAACCCGACCAGAAAGCATCTCCCGCTCCAGTCGTATCCACAACCTCCTCGGCAAAAGTATGACATCTCAGTGTTTCTTTGCCATTAGATACAATAGCACCGTCTTTACCAAGGGTCATGATTACAAGCTTGACGCCTAATTTCAAAAACTTATCTATCTGGTTTTCAGGTGTATCCTTTCCAAATAATCGTTCCGCATCATCTTCAGATGGCTTAATAATATCTACCTGACGAATAAATGATTTAACGACCTCCACCCCATCTTCATCCTTTTGCCAATACATTGGATGATAATTAGGATCAAAGCAAATGAGAATATCGTTCTCCTTTGCGATTTTAAGCATTTTTTTTATCGTTTTTTGGCCATGGTCCATCGAAATGGGCCAACAAGAAAAGTGAACAATACTCGAATTAACCAAGACCTCTTCTAATTTTGACGTGTATGTAATATGGTAGTCAGCCCCTCTATAAAAAATAGGCACTGGTGTAGATTTACTTTTATTTATTACTACCATACTTGTTGGGTAATTTACTTGCTGCACATAGCTTGTCTCAATATCCTGGTTATGCAACTGCTGAATAAGAAACTCACCAAATCTATCCTTTCCAACAACAGCAGCAACAAGAGATTGAATGCCTAATTTTTTGGCATTCATGACAATATTGGAAGGCGATCCTCCAAAAAACGGTTTGTAACTATTACTGTCCATGTCCTCAGTATAGTCTGAAGATATCATATCAATTAGAAGCTCTCCTACTGCTAGGAGATCATTATTTTTTGTTTTAAGTTTTATTTTGTCGTTCAGTCTAAATAACATCTTTTCCCTCCTGATTTCCCGAGATCACCTGCTGAAGTTTAGACCAGTTAAAAAAGAAAAAACTTCTTTTTCATTGACGGAGAATGATTACCTGTTTCAATCCATTAAAAGGGAATTCCTATGGACTCGATCTAGGCAAATATCTCAGTTAAAAGAAGTTAAAATCTTTCGGTCCTCACACTACTATAATCAGGATCCAAATTGCCCGTTTTGCATGGTGTCTGGATACTTACATAATTAATCCTTTAGGTACCTTGCCTTTCAATGAGGTTTACAGGAAATAACGTTTTTTAGCCATTATTTCCCCCTCGTTACTTTTGCTGATTAAATGAATTGCATGCTCGCACATCGCCGCAATAGGCTGTTCAAAACCCACGACCTTCAATTTATTTGGAACATCAATCTTATTAGAATGGCAGTATTGTATTACTTGCATGCCAATAATATCACTACTTGCAAAAATCCCATCTACTTCAGGATGTTTTTTAAAAACTTCATTGATTTTGCGACATCTTTTAATGTTGCCATCCTAACCTCGTATAAGTTGTTCCTGGTTTTCCTTTTAGCAAATAAAACTTTACTTAAGGGCACCCTCAACAATTCCAGCAATAATTTTTTTCTGCATAACAAAATAGAAAATTAAGACTGGGATCAATACTAGCACTAACGCTGCCATCGCCACGTTATAATTTGCTGTGTACTTCCCGAAAAAGTAGAAGGTTGACAATGGCAAGGTACGTACATTGTCATTAACGAGAACAAGTGAAGGTAAAAGGAAATCATTCCATACCCACAAGACATCTAAAATAGCGATCGTCGCAGTTGTTGGTTTTAACATAGGCATCACAACACGGAAAAACACTTGAAATCTGCTAGCACCATCAATAATAGCAGCTTCCTCAAGTTCGATAGGAACACTTTTAATAAAACCATGATATAGAAAAGTGGCCATACTAACGCCAAATCCTAAATAAAAATAAATCAACATTCCGCGACTATTTAGTAGTCCTATATTCCCATAAATGGTTACAAATGGAATCATAACTGCTTGGAAAGGAATAATCATCGATGCAACCATGGTCATAAAAATAAATTTATTTATTTTCCATTTCCACCGAACAAGAAAATAAGCCAACATAGAAGAAAAAACAATAATTACGGTTACGGAAAAAATTGTTACCAGTAATGAATTGATTAAGGCTGCCCCATAGTTCATTGTTTTAAAAGCCTCAATATAATAACTCAAATCAAATGAAGACGGTAGAGAAAGTGGGTTAGCCACTACCTCTAACCTTCCTTTAAACGAATTGATTAAGATTAGAAGGAATGGAAAAATGTACAGAGCAAACAGTAGACAACAGATAATAAAAATAATGATCTTATTCCATTTTCTATGAACATTTACTCCCATTATGCTTCCACCTCTTTTCTCTTCATAACAGCAACTTGGGTGATGGCAATAGCAGCCACAATCAGAAACAGAATAATGGCTTTAGCCTGACCGGTTCCATAATTTTGATACAGGAAGGCTTCATTATAAACATGCATCGAAATCAATTCAGTGGAACGATAAGGCCCTCCCTCCGTTAGCGATAAATTTGTATCATAGACCATAAAACTTCTTTGCAGTGTTAGAAAAATGCTGATCGTAAACGATGGAATCATCATTGGTATCTTTATTTTGGTCAAGATTTTCCAACTGTTAGCACCATCAAGAGAGGCTGCCTCTGTTAAGGACTTGGGAATGCCTGCAAGTCCTGCAATATAGAGAAGCATCATATAGCCGGAATTCTGCCAAATTCCCACAATAATCAATGCCCATACAGCCGATTTTGGGTCAGATAACCATGAATTACTCAAAAAGCCAATATCAAGGCTTGAACCCATATAGACCAAAATTCTTGCGAAAATAAATTGCCAAATAAACCCTAAGATAACACCACCGATTAGATTAGGGGTAAAAAAGCCCATTCGGAAGAAATTCTCCCCTTTAAATCCGCTAGTTACTAACAAAGCCAATATAAAAGCAATCAAGTTTGTTAAAATCAAAGACCAAAATGTATATTTGAAAGTAAAAACTAATGTTTCCCAAAAGCGCTGATCTGTAAACGCCTCAATGTAGTTTTTCATTCCGACAAAATCAACAGATAGATCGGTTCCTGTTGAGTTAGTGATGGTCATGTAAATTCCTAATAAGAAGGGAATAATGACGACTGTCAGGAAAGCAAAAACCGGAATCGCTCCAAAAAGTCCAAAGACCTTCAGCTTTTCAAAAAAGCTCTTCTCAGAATACATCTTTTATCCTCCTCTTAGAAAAGCATACGCCCGGTTTACAACGTAGAAACTTTTTAGGATTCTGACGGATGAAGAAAACACAGTGACCTTGGATAAGGAGATCTGTAGTTGACTTATCGTAAGAAGAAACGGAAAGTTTGCTAGTCGGTGAGCGCTTGGCAAGATCTAACTCTAGCCCATGATATCCTTTGTTATCTATTATTAGGGTGTTCAAAAAGTCTGGTAAAAATGATACTGTGAATTTCTTCGTTGGCTTGTTTCTGCGCTGCTTATGTATCAGGATAAAAGTTCTTCTGCTAAAACCGGCCACGTCCTGTGGGCAACGCAGAAGTCAGTACATCCTGTACAAGTCCGCTACTCGAAACTGCACCGACTCGACCTTTCGACGCACAGGATGTGCTAGTGTCGGCGTTGCTGACAGGACGTCAGCGCCTTTAGCCGACGGGTCCTTTTTATCCCCCTTTTGAACACAAACTTTAAGTGGAAACAAGTGCTATTCAGCACTTGATTTCCAATAATCTTCCAATTCAGTAGCAAGCCCTGTTTTATCAATCTTGTTATCCAAATATTTTTGTAGGCTAGCTCCCATTGCTGGGAAAGCAGTTGGTGGATAGTGGGCATTCATCCATTCCAGTGACTTATCTTCCTCTAGATATTTCAAAACCTCTTTAGACAGTTCATCCTCAGGCTCCACTTTATTGTGTTTTGAAATGGGAATAAAGCCAAGTTTATTCACATAGTAATCTTGTCCCTCTTCGTCCTCATACATCCAGTTAAGAAAGTCTTTGGCTCCCTCTTGTTGTTCTTCTGAAGATTGACTAGCATCAATCGCCCAAGTTTGCGGAACACCAATGGAAATTTGCGTGTTTCCGTAGCCATTTTCCTCATCGCTCATTGGTACAGGCATTATCCCGATATTCGCATCTGGATTTGCTTCTTTCAATTGTGGGTATGCCCAGTTACCCATGAACCATAAGCCAATATCTCCATTTGCCAATCCCAGGGTTGCGGAGTCATAGTCTGCCGATAATGGACCATTTTTCGCTGCATTGTATTCTTTCATCAAATCAAACGTTGCAACCCAATTGTTATACACTTGATTGCTGTCTAAATCGACTTTTCCTTCCTGCATTTCCTTCATGAAAGTTGAACGTTTATCGGCATCCTCTGACTGATTTGTGAATAATAGATTCGAATAATGTGCTCCCAAAGACCAGTCCATCGGTGAAACTTCAATCGCATTTTTCCCTTCCAACTTGGCAATTTTACCCATTAAATCTTCAAGGTCTTTACGACTTGTAATCGATTCAGGATCAAAGTTTCCACCTACGGCTTCATCTAAAACATCTTTGTTATACAGATAGCCAAATGCCTCAATCGTCGTTGGAATTCCAATTAGCTTATCATCTACTGTCCCAGCATCTAAATACTGCTGATCAATCCCTTCAACTAAAGGAAGATCAGATAAATCTAAGAATTTATCCTTCCACTGAGAAAGCTCCGAATAAACGCCTGTGTTAATCATTACAGGAGCATTTTTAGACGCGTAAAGAGATGTCAATTTTTCCGTAGCATTTTGTCCTGCGAGTGGAATAATCTTCACAATATACTTATCCTGTGAATCATTGTACTTTTCAACTGTCTCATCTAATTCTTTGGCTATTTCCTCTTTCCCAATCAACAGACTTACTTCCGTTTTGCCTTTGCTGTTCGAATTACCGCCACCACTACACCCAGCTAAAAGCAACGCAGATAAAATGACACCAAAAATAAGTATCTTCCAGCGTTTCTTCATTCGTAAACCCTCCAAATTCTTTATGATGAAAAACCCTCTGCCTAGTCAGAATAATGTTTGTGTTACGCAGATTCTCTGATCATTAATTCCATTTCAAGCTTACTCACATCAACCGTGTATTTTTCTTTTTGCAGGATACTTAAAATTAGTTTAAAGGTTTCTCTTCCCAGTTCCTGAATCGGCTGTTTGATCGTGGTAATTGTAGGGGCTGTCAATGCCGCTAAAGGTTGATCGTCAAATCCGATTACAGCCAAGTCCTGAGGAATTTTCAAACCTAACTTTTGTGCTTCTACAATTAGGCCTGCTGCTACTTCATCACTTCCTGTAAAGATAGCATCTGGCCTATATTCCATGCTTACAATTTTTCTAGCAATATTTTTACCGTCATCGATCGTATGTTGATCAACAAATAACCATTCTGTATTCACTTTTATACCATGTTCAGAAATCGCCTTATTAAACCCTTTATTACGATCTCGATCCTTCCCATTTCCATCAAAAAGGCCGCCAGTACAGTATGCGATTTTACTGTAGCCTTTTTCTAAAAGATACTTCACACCCATGTAAGCTCCTTGAACTTGATCGAGATTAACGGTAGGTAATAGTCCACCATCAAAACTTTCATTGCATAAAACAATAGGACCAAATTTTGTGAAAGAATGTATAAATTCTTCACTTTGCTCCATAGCACACATAATCACCCCATCAATTTGCTTCTTTGCAAGTAATTCAAGAAAACTGGTTTCTTTATTCTTGTTTTCATTACTTTGAAATATCATGATTTGAAAATCATTTTGCGAAGCAATTTGCTGAATCTCATCTACTAAATAAGAAAAGAAAGGGTTGGTAATCCTTGGAACAATGACTCCTACAATTTTCGAGCTTTGTCCCCTCATTTGTCTGGCTGCTGCACTTGGTTGATAATTTAATTCTCTCATTGCTTGTAAAACAGCATCTCTTTTCTCTTCAGCAACATAAGGATGATTATTAATGACCCGTGAAACGGTCGATACTGATAAGCCCGCCCTTTTGGCTACATCCGATATATTAGCCAACTCATAATGCCTCCCTATTTGAGATATCGATTTCACAACCATATTCTAGTATTACTTGAATTCTTTGTCAATAAATATGTGATATCGTTACCACAAAAAAACGATAAAAAAGCGGGAATTCCATTTCTTTAAAAAAGTGATAGGTACTATAGGGGCTTGACCTTCAGGAGCCCCCACTAGTATAGAACTTCCGTTACACCATTAACTCCTTTAGGTATTGGATCGTATAATCGACTCCTTTTTCTCCTAATTCTCCCTTCCAAACAGAAGAATGCGGCTCTATACTAAGACCACCGTTATACCCCTTAGCATAAAGAATAGCCATAAATGTGTGCCATTCGGTTTGATCAAGACCTGCTGGTGGATCATCGAATCTTTCTCCATTCACAATTACCGATCCTTTAATATGAACATGCTCAAACCTTTCTCCCCATTCCTTCATTTCTTTTAGATAGTCACGACCTGCGTAGCGAGAGTGAGAAGGATCAAATTTTATCCCTAAATCCTTTAGGTGTCCATGGATCATTGTCCACGCCATTTCATTATCAACAAAATTATTCCAATCGCAATTATAAGTAGAAACTTTCACCCCTTTATCTTTTCCATACGCAATTAATTTCGAGAAATATTCAATCGCTAGACAAGAGTTTTCATAATAAGAGAGTCCTTTTACATAGTTACAGCCACATACAAAATTTTCACACCCCAGTTCACTGGCAGCATCTATAAGTCGATATGAATAGTGCAGTTCTTCTTCAATCAATCTACCTTTTGAATCGATCTTATCCGTTCCCCAACGTCCAATGGATTGTACAGCAACTCCATATGTCGCTATCCACTCAGATATTTTTCCGACATCACGCAAAAATTGCTCAATATCACTTCCCTCATTGATACAAAACTCGATAAATTCTAACCCTTTCTCTTTTGCTAGCTTAAAACTTGCTTCATTTGGTTCTCCAATAATTCCTAACTTCATTGTTTTCCACTCCTTTTACATAAGCTGATGAACGTAAAAGCCAAAAGTACCGTTGCCTAATAAAATTTCCCTTTGAAGCCTTTTCAATATATGGTATCGATATCACAAATTTCGTTCCATCACCAACCCTTGCTACCAATTTTATATGCTTGAATGTATTTGTCAATATGAAATTCAGCCAGGCATGTTTCTCCACTCCGACAGTGACAAGTAAACGAAATCCCGCAAAACGCTCATAAGAATAAGGTTCTACGGGATTTTAAAGCAGAAAGCGTGTGTACCTACCTATGTTGTTATGGCGATGTCAAAAGATTCCACAAAAAGCTTAATTCCCAAATACATCGAGGGTTGCCTTCATATGTTTATTTGATCTTTCATCTCATCTACACTATACTTTCAAAAACCTCCCTATTAACAAGATTAGATGGCATTCTCCCTTCTAAAACTTCGAGCAGATTTTCCACTGCTATCTTCCCCATTTTTGTTCGTGTGTTAACGGTCGCACTCCCTAAATGGGGTGAAAGGACTACATTTTTCAATCCGTATAACTCCGGCTCCAATTGTGGTTCATGTTCAAAAACATCCAGTCCAGCTCCACCAATTTTTCTCTCTTTTAGTGCACGAACTAAAGCCTTTTCATCAATGATCGCTCCACGAGCAGTATTAATAATATAAGAACGCTCATTCATGAATCCAATTTCTCGTTCACCGATTAAATGATAGGTATCTTTTGTATAGGCAACATGAATGGATATATAATTCGATTTAGCTAGTATATCTTCTAGGGGAGCATACGTACTACAGAATGATCGTTCCACCCCTCCCATCTAAAGGGGAAATACTTGAACATAAAAAAATGGAAACCTGCCATTCCAATCGTAAATTGGACGGAAGGTTTCCATTCTTTTATTCTATCTTTATCATCTATTGTCATTGATTAGCCGACCATTTTTCCGCACGTTCTTGTAAATCGCTTAGAAACTTTTCAATATCCGGTGTTTTTCCATTAGCCGCGTTACTGATAAATCCATTTACAGCAGGAACAATCTCACTACTAAAGAATGGATTCGCTTCATCCATCAGAACTGAAGGTGAAATGTCTGCAATCTCCATCGCTTTTTGTGAAAACTTATCTTCTTTGGGAACAAAGTCAGCATCAACTAGAGTTGGAGTAGCTGTGTAGTTATCATAATTCCATTTTTGGGTTTCATACCCGGTTAGAAACTTCATCACTTCCCAAGATGCTTCTACATTTTTTGCATCTTTGGCCATTACAAATGGATCCATCGCTACCCAGCCTTCCCCATTTGGGCCCAAATTCAATGCTGCTTCATAACGATCTAAAATTTCTTTATTATCATTTGCTAGGTACTCTCCCATTACTGGACCACCAGCATCATCAAGGGCGATTGCAATATTATTCATTTCTGTTCCAAAATTTTCATTTCCCTTTTCATTTAAAAAATCGATTGGAGGATATTGAGCAGCCTCAGCAAGCCATTCCATTACTTTCACCATTTCCGGTTCATCCAATTTCCATTCGATGTTTTTCAAATCGTCTAGGGAACCCTTTGCTCCTTCAGCTCCAAAGGCATGTGTCAGTGCTACAAATGTAGATGCATTTAAGGCTTTTCCACTAAAATACAGACCATAATTTTTTTCACCAGTTACTGGGTTTTTCCCTGTCATTTGTTTTGCCTTCTCCAATATTTCCTCTGGAGACGGATTTTCCGATAATGGTTCCACTCCCCACTCTTCAAAAAGTTGTTTATCATATACAGTGACGCGTTTTCCTAATACTGATGGAAGACCAAAGCGTTCACCATCATAACTAACAGTACTATAGGAATTTTCCCATATTCCTTCAAGATAGATACTTCCATCAAAGTCGGAATCATCTTCAATTAAATCTTCAATTCCTCTTAATAACCCTTGTTCCATCCATTGGGCCGCGAAGGCTCCTCCCGAATAAATAAGGTCCACATCTTTCGATTGTAACATAGCTGTTTGTTTAGCCTGGGCATTGTCCCAAGGAACTTGATATATTTCCAATTCGATATTAGGGTATCTAGGTTCAAATTCATTTTTCAAGAAATTCTCAAAGCCAATTGTTTCTTTCCCGGTAATTGGATCAATTCCATCCTCAAGCGGAAATCCAGCAACTGATACTCTGACTGTTCCTTCCATATCAGAAACTACGTCAATATCACTTGTATCCTTTCCGCCTTCCGTGGTTGATGAACAAGCTGTTAATATAATAACTAAAAGTAATGTGGTCAAAATTGAAATGATTTTCTTCATATAAAAGACCTCCGATTTTTAATGAATTTGAATCACATCATTTAATTTATTGCTTCACACCAGACAGGGCGATGCTTTCTACGATGTATCGTTGGAGAAACAAATATAATGTCACAACAGGAATTAAACTAACGGTTGTCGCCGCCATGATGATGGATGGTAATGGCGCTGTTTTATTAACGCGGAACATAGCTAGACCAAGCTGAATAGTATATTTATCCGGTGTTTTTAAGGCAAGTAATGGCCATAGTAAATCATTCCATACAGCTAAAAATTGCAAGATCGCCATGGTAGCCACAATCGGAATACATAGTGGAAGAAACACACTAAAAAACACCCTGAATTCTCCTGCCCCATCTATAATGGCCGCTTCCCGTAAACTAGAAGGTGTTTGATCAATAAATGCCTTGGCTAAAAAAGTACCAAATGCATAATTAAGAGCTGGTAAGAAAAATGCCCAGTAAGTATCTAGCAAGTGAATTTTAGAGAAAAGCAAATACTGTGGAATCATCGTCATTTCAAAAGGGATCATCATGGTGCTTAATGCTAATACTAGCACCACCATCGATCCTTTGAATTTAAGTTTAGAAATGGCATATCCTGATAATAGTGCAGACATTAAACTGATAAGTATAACACCGACTGAAATGATCAATGAATTGATCATATATTTGATCATAGGCATATTCGTAAAAGCTAGTTGATAAGTTTTAATCGAAAATTCCTTTGGCCAAAATCTTGGCGGATAAGGAATATTTAATCTTGCTCCCCAATCAAAACTGGTCAAGAGCATCCAAACAAAAGGTATAATCATAATCCCTGACCCTACAAGGAGAATACTAGAAATGATTATATTACCTACTAGTTTCGTCTTTTTCATTGAGTTATATTTGAAGTTTTTATCCCTAACCTGAACATTTGGCACACCAATTGGATTACTCAAAACCTCCACCCCTCTCTATTCAAAGTTATTCTTCCGATTAAAATACAACATGATGACTGTCAAAATAAGAATGAACATAAACAAGATATAGGATGCGGCTGTTGCGATTCCCATTTGACTAGCTGAAAAAGCATTACGATAAATATATAAAACGACTGTCATTAAAGAGCCAGCTGGGTTTCCTCCCGTACCACCAATCAACCACACTTCTGTAAAACGTTTCATTGCGCCAATTGTACTCATAATCACCATGAATAGAATGATAGGTTTTAAGTAAGGAATCGTAATGTAATACCATTTTTTAAACCAATTGGCTCCATCCACTTCAGCTGCTTCGTATAAATCTCTTGGGACACTTGTTAATGCCGCTAAGAAAATAATTGTGTTATAACCTAACATTCCCCATAACGTCATTAGCACAATACTGAATCTTGAGACATTTGGATTAGTAAACCATCCGATCGGTTCCACCCCTATAAACCCTAAAACATAATTTAATAATCCTTCACTGCCTGAATTAAATAAAAACTGAAACAATATACTCGTCGCAACAAGTGACACAACATTAGGTAGAAAATAAATCCCTTTAAAGAAATTCCTCCACCTTAACCACGGAACATTATAGATTAACGTTGCCAGAATAAAGGATAGTGATACACCTAAAATGACAGATAATACTCCCATATACAGGGTGTTATATAAAGACTTCCAAAATATCGAATCTGTGAAGACGCTCTTATAATTAGCTAAGCCAACCCAATCCCCACCGAAGGTTGTAGATGATTTTTGAAAGCTTAATATTAATGCACCTACCATGGGATAAATAGCAAAGACTAAGACCCCTATTACAAGCGGTGCTGAAAATACATATCCAGCCAAATCTTTAGAGGTAAAAAACTTCTTCTTGGATTGCCTTGTTTGAAAACTTTTATTAGTAGAAGGTTCTGATTGAATGGCCAATTTGTTGTCACCTCTTTTACATAATGGCGAACTATAAACTTTTAGAATGAATTTGGAAAAATAGTCTAATCTTTATAAAACTCTTCCATAGTAATGATACTTCCTTTTTCATTCGAAACATTCGCAGCAAGACTGCAACCTAAGGTTTCTAAACCGTCCTGATAAGAAGCAAGAACGAGTTCCTGATTGTTTGTTTGTATCGCTTTAATAAATGCATTATCTTGTTCTTCATAAAAGTTTACCTTGGATTCATATGTAGTTGTTTTATCCTTTTCAAAAATTGATATAGTTGTCCCATTTATTTCAAGTCGGAAATCACGCCCTAAAATTTCTAGTCCCATTCTGTGATCATGTTGAATAAAGGAATTATCTAGGTGACCAACAGCACCAGATTCAAAGCGAATATTTACAGATGTAACATCCGGAATATCAATTCCCTCAATATCATTCATAACTTGTAGGGACATATTGGCTTGCACTTGATTAATATTCCCACAGAGATAGCCCATTAAATCAAGAATATGAGTTGCTTGCTCGACCAATTGCCCTCCCGATTTGTTCTTGATGCGATACCATGGTGTTGGAACAAATGAAGTTAAGTAATGCCCTCGCACCATTGCGACTTGTTTATCCTTCAAATAGTCTTTTGCTATTTGTACAGTGTCTAGATAACGGAGACAATATCCAGATGCGTTTATCACACCTGATCGGCCAATAATTTCAGCTTTTTCTTTCGCCCTATTAAAATCCAATTCTATCGGTTTTTCAACTAATAGATGAATCCCTTTTAGCACTGCTTTTTCCTCGATATCTCCATGTGCAAATGGTGGGACACAAATAAATAAGGCATCTATTTTTTCCTTTTCCAGCATTTGATCAAAGTCTGTATAGGCGTTAGCTCTATATTTTTCCCCCTGCTTGATAGCTATTTCTTCCTCAATATCACAGACCGCAACAATTTCAGCATCTCCATTTTGAAAAATATTATTTAAGTGAGCATTGGCAATCCCACCAACTCCTACAAAACCAACACGAACTTTTTTCATTTCAATCTCTCCTCACTTTTAAAATCACATCTAAATGTCGTGTCACATCATCTGCCAATGTACGGGGACAAAACAAATAGGGAGATAGTTCAGCCGTCAAGGTATCTTCATAATCAATCTCCTGCAATGCATCTATAACCGCGTTCCAGTTGACATCACCCGCTAATAAAGGAACAAATCCAGCTCCATTTCCTACACTTGTATTAAAATCCTTCACATGTACCTTTAAGATTCTTTTACCAAGTAAGCGGATCCATTGTTCTGGATAGCCAAACTGTAAGACATTTCCAACATCAAAATAAGCTCCTACATAATCCGATCCAAATTCATCAATATATCTAACCATTTCCAGAGGAGATAATAGAAATTTATTCCAGACATTTTCTATTCCTATTTTCACACCACATTTTTCAGCTTTTGGAATAATTTCTCTAATGGACTCTTGACTCCTTTTGTAACATTCTTCATAGGAAACTTGATCGGAAACTGCGCCGGGGACAACGAGAATCGTATCCATCCCTATATAACTAGCAATTTCCAACATTTTCTCTATCACCTGTATACCCTGTTGTCGAATTTGCTCATTAGGAGAACAAAGAGGCATCTTCCAAAGTAGAGAGGTTGATAAACTTTTAAGCGCTAATTTATATTGGGTAGCAAGCGCTTTAATTTTTAACGCATCCTCCTTGGTTGTCTCTACTGTCAAGCCAATGCCGCCAGCTTCATTTAGATTGAGTTCCACGGCATCGAAACCGGCATCCCTACTATATTCAAATACCTTTTCTAAAGGTGTTTTTTCAGGAAAACACCATTGGTTGATTCCTTTTAGCATTTTCTTATTTCCCCCTAGTCTTTAATTAATGCCCATTTCTTAAATCATTTTGCAACAGAACGGTAACAGTTCTCTCATAGGGAAATCAGTCTAAAAGAGCTACCTTAACCTCCTAGTTATTTTATTTTTATCCAGTCCCTCCCTTTTTACATTTCTGAAGGCGCATGCATTATCGCGCAATATTAATATTTCTTATTTTGTTTCCTATAGTAGTTAGAAAATCAATTTAATTTTTATTTTCCGTTGGCCGAATAATAGCGAATCGAAGCTATATGTCCCCTAATAATCCCATCGTGTTGTCACTACCAGTTTTATTGACTTTTTTGTTTTTTTAATTATCTACCACAGCTTTCTAATCCCGAAATTAGCTTAAACCTCTTAAGTTATAAAACCCCTTACATTCCATTCGCCTAGTAGTAAAGATTAAGTTTTCTTGCCTCTATTGTAACTCTATATACTATGTATGTCAAAAATTTTTATGGTTATATATGAATATAAAATATAGAAAGGGCTATTCAAAAAAAGAAATAAGTCATAAGCTAGGTTTTACAGATAATGTGTATGGTCTTACGAAAGAGAGGGAAAGACGCCATTTGAAGCACTCATAAAATTAGCGGATATTTTCGATGTCTCCCTCGATTTCCTGATTCGCGGGAAAAATATGAAGAAGATAGCAACTTGAACCAAAATGAGAAAGCATTAAAAGACATTACAAACTACCTTACGAATAAAGGAATAAAATCCCCTTATTTTTTACAGTCTCAAAAATGGGCGATCCTTTCTAAAGAAGATATCAAGAAATTGAACGATCATTTTGAATGGGTGGTTGAAAAAGCGAGAATTCGAAAAAACGGTTCACATGAGTAGTTGACTTAAAACTTTCTAATGAATTTGGATTCCAAATATTTTACGAATCGTTGCCTTATGGGGGGAAAAGATTATGAGGAAAAAAGCTTTATGGGTTTCCTTAAGTATGATTATACAATCCCATTAGGTTTTTTTATGTTCTGAACAACGGAAACCCCTATACAAAATATGTAGCAGATAAAAATGTTCCAGTTTATTTGGAGGGAAAAGGGTACACAGAAAACGAAATTGAAGAATCACATTATGTAGACCGAAATACCTCATAAATAATGATTATTATCACGGTCATTATATGGTTGTCTTTAAAGATGAACCTGATGCAACTTATTATTACGGAAAAAAATTATATTCACTTTGTCCACACACCTATGATATACATAGGACTATTGTCCAATAATTGGAAAATGTTTGCAATAACTAAATGGGAAAAAGAAAAAGCACCCTATCGGGTACCATTATTTCTCTCAGTTATTCCCTTGTATTCAGGCATGCTCTTCATAATTTTGTTGTGTGCCAAATATATTTTTTCGGATATTAAATGTTATGAATGCAAGTACAGTAATGATAATAATGTTAACAAGTGTACTTAAAAAATAGTTATTTAACAATCGGGGGAAGTTTCCAATGAAAATGACACAAATCATTCCGTATATCAATAGTGTTCCGATCCAAGCAATAATATAATTGATTAATGCAGCTATCTTGGGGAACTTAATAACTAGATAGCTTAATAAGGTAAAGTACAGGATGCAAGCTCCAATACCAAATACAATATCCCAAAAATAAACAGCGTTTCCGCTGGCTATTTTTATTGATACTTTTTCGTGTAATGAATAGGCTGTGAATCCTCCTATGAATAAAAAGTCAATAGAAACCGCTACAAATTTGCTTATCGCTTTTGAAATCCTTAATAAGAATACTAATAAAACTAATAAAAATATGGGTAATAATAGTACCATCGTTTCCCACCTCAGCTTTTTGTTTATAACAATCATTATATTTTACACGATTTTCCCCATCTACTCAATTCGACAAAAGAGGGAAAAACCCGGCAACTATTTCCCTATTTCTTCAACATAACCACAATATCATCTTAGCACTTCTAAATAGAAATTTTCTGCCATTTTTCTGCCACACCTTCTAACATTGTATATAGCCCACATCAATCCGAACATCTTAATGATGTATAAAAACAATTAGGAATGGTCTTTTATGGCAAGTATTTTCCCGATTCTGTTCTGCTAATTTATTAAATAACGAGCATCACCTATACAGGACTGCCGGGCGCAACCGGCATTTGAAAATTGCTTTGTCAAAAATTTATCCAAGATTTATCAAAAGGATGCGATCTACTTGTGAAAAGCGTTAAAATCTTTCTGCAATTCCCCCCATTTAATACTAAATGAACAATTCTTATCATATTCTTATAAAAGAAAACAATACGAAGGGGGTGTACAGTTAGTTGAAAAAAGTTAAGGTTCGTTTACGGCCCATTGTAAGTAAGATAAATTTACCCACCGTTTTGAAAACAACTATACCCCCGGGTGACTCCATTGAAAGATTATTTATTGCAACCCAGGTGGGAGAGATCTTCTACATAGGAAACGGAGATATACGGACGTTTTTAGATATACGCTCGCGGGTCATAAAACTAGGTGCCTCTGAAGAAGGTGTTTCTGGTCGTGGATATGATGAACGGGGATTGGTAGGACTAGCATTTCATCCCCAATTTTATTATAACGGTCTGTTTTATCTTCATTATTCAGTAGCTGGAACACAAGGTCCAGGTGCTCTTTCCGAACGTTTTAAGCCTAACCCGTGTGATCCTCAAACTTTAAACCTAAGGTGGGTCAATAGAGAAACCCAATATGATCATATTGATACCGTTGAAGAATGGATTTTACAACCGAATGGTCACTCCCGAAAACGACGGACATTACTTAATTTAAGAAGACCATTTTTTAATCATAATGGTGTCAATAGCTTAAACTTTTCACCTGAAACCGGAAGACTTGTTTTAACAACCGGAGATGGTGGAGCAGGCTATGATCCATTTAATTTAAGCCAGGACGACATGGAAATCGCTGGTAAAATAATTGAAATTGATGTAAGTAAGGATACATTTATCTATCATCCACCCGTTGTCACACGTTTTAATGAACTTCCCGTAACGATTCAGGAAACACTTACGGTCATTGCCAAAGGGGTTCGCAATATACCAGGCATTACATTTCAAAGGGTGAATAATCAATATATCAAATATGTGGGAAATGTTGGACAGGATATGGTAGAGTCGATTTTTTCATTCGTTTATTATCAACCAATCCCGGTTACTCAGCTTATTCAATCTTCTTTACTAAAATCTGAACCTGACCAAGAGGGATTTATTAACTTCGGCTGGCGCGGGTGGGAAGGTGCTTTTCCTACTTCAACTATAAGGGGCTGCTCATCCAATCCGACTTTGGATGAGAAAACAATGGCTTATTACAATGAGGCAGTAAAAACTTCAGCGAGGCGTCTTCAGCCTTTAACTAGTTATTATCACAAAGATCCCCGACCCGATAAATTTGGAGGAACTGCCCTTACAGGTGTGCAGGCCTATATGGGGAATGGAATCTCCGATTTAACAGGAAGCGTTGTGTTTACCGATCTTGCCCGGCACGAAGAATCTCAATCTCCAGTTAGAGGGGTTTTAGCTTATACCAGGGTAAGAACAGATGGTAAACTAAATGATTTTAGTGTGATGAAAACCGATTATCATTTTGGTTCCCAATCAGCTTATTATGTCAGTCTGGGAACGAATCTGAATCAAACCAGATTATTCTTAGGGGTTTATGGCTCTATGAAAGTGACTGATTTTAACCAAGGTACTGTTTTTGAAATTGTTTCAGATTCATAACGATTATATTCTACTTAATACTATAGTCGCTGGGCGCTGGAGCTAGATCCAGCATTAGCCAAAAATTCTCGAAGGAGAAAGTTATGTATTGGTTTAGCATTTTATCACATGAATCATACAAGCTTCATCAATATTTAAAAACATTTTCTTATTCTAAAAAGCTTGTACTAACCGCCCTTCTTTCGGCACTTGCAGCTATCCTACAGTCAACCGGAAATCTTCTGCCGGGTGTCGGATATTTAATCAGTCCTTTTGCCACTGCTCCTATTTTGATTTGTACCATGGTCTCCATTTCCTTTGGGCTTCAAAGTTACGTTTTGACGATTCTTTTACTAATTCTAATCCAACCTAGCGAGTTTTTTGTTTTCCCGTTTACAACCGGGCTAGTAGGTATAGGAATCGGGATAGCGCTTCACATATTACAAAGACGAATCGGTATCATCGTTTTCACGTCTTTATTATTGTTAGGTGGAATTTGCTTCCTTTTATACATTGTCCAATTCCCCGTTTTAGGACCAATCGCCAGTAAATCCCTTTCAATAAAAATTATAGGTTTTATTTACATTTTTTCATTCATATATAGCTGGGGATGGGTTGAACTAAGCAGGTTTATCTTTAAGAAATGGTATAAATTGATGGGGAAAAAGTAGAACGAGGAATATCTGACTGACGGTATGAGTATAAGCTTCAATAATAGTTTCTATCATTCTCTTCAATGTTATATCCCTCCCTGTAGTAGGAGGTTTTTTTAATAAAATTTACCTAGAAAATGAACTTATTCATGTCAGCTAGCCAGTGGATCCTTTGTCATCTAATTTTTCAGAAGAGGTAAAATTGGTAATCAAATGATTTGGAATCTTCTTTTCCTTATAAGATAATAGACATGGGTATTTATAATCACAACACTTAAGTAGAAAACAAATTATGTGCACGGAGAGTTGTATCATGGAAACCGAAATCGGAGGGATAAAAATGCAACCATTACCAAAGGACGGAGGAACGTTTTGGACGACACATAGGGGCTTGCGCATTCAAGTTTCGTACACGGAGTACGAGAATTATTATGATGCGTTTGCGAGTT
Organism: Lederbergia ruris; assembly: GCF_018332955.1. Classification (NCBI taxonomy): domain Bacteria; kingdom Bacillati; phylum Bacillota; class Bacilli; order Caryophanales; family Bacillaceae; genus Lederbergia; species Lederbergia ruris. Next base: position 9,993 of record NZ_BORB01000027.1, on the reverse strand, counting down.
TCTATTATTGGGAAGAAGAAAGCATTGACGGCTGGGGGCAACATCCTATCTTAAATTTGGCCGTAGCGGGCGCCCTAGAAAGCCTAATGGAAGAAATCGAGGAACAGGGACTAGATATTTGGACGGCAACCCGCCCCTCCACCAAGCAAAAAGTTCAATTTTTGATGTTTCGGCCTGATGATATAAATTGAAATGGGAACGTCACAGAAGTTCGAAGGATTTCTTGTGACATTCCTCATCTAAAGTGAAAAGTTGGAATCTGGTACCCAGTGTTATCTTTTGTCCTCCGGAAGAGAACTCGGTATTAAAAAGGGCCTCTTTTGTTTTAATTTAAATTGAAGTGAAACCACCATCGATGGATACGACAGTACCATTGATATAGTTCGCTTTATAGCTTAATAGGAACACGACAAGCCTAGAAGAAAGGGAGCGATTCTTACTCGTATTACCCGAGTTAAATAAACTAAAAAATAACGCCACTACATTTCCTTTATTTTTTAGTTTATTTATGTCATAATGAGAATATAATAAAAAAAGAGAAGTGCTGTGAACACTTCTCCCGCAACCTCTACCGTCAGCGTGGTGGTTGTCAAAAATTAATTCTGTTTTTGAGAGCCACCCTTATGCTTGTGACGGCGCAGGGTGGTTTTCTCTTTTTCCAGAACCGTTCTTTTGAAGATGTGTGCGCTTATTGCTCGCACAATCCCCTTTAGAACCTCTCCTAGAAATTCAAGAACTTCCATGGTTATCACCTCCTTATCCATAGATGGAAAGAAGAGTGACAACCAACCACCCCAACAATATCCGGTTGCTAGTTTGATATTATCATATTTTTATATAAATGGCTATCCGATATAAAAACAAACGTTCCTCGTTATACGCAAATTTCTAATACGGCTAAATTATTATATGACTTTACATCTTCGATCGAGAAACTCTCTGGATACCGCAAAACTTGGATGTTTTACTCAATACGTAAAAACGCCTCTACATTTCCTTTATTAGTTTATTTATGTCATAATGAGAATATAATAAAAAGAGAAGTGCAGCGAACACTTCTCCCGCAACCTCTACCGTCAGGGTGGTGGTTGTCAAAAAATTACCTTTGTTTTCGAGAACCACCCTTTACCTTCTGACGGCGTAGGGTGGTTTTCTCTTTTTCTAGAACCGTTCTTTTGAAGATGTGCGCGCTTACTCCTCGCACAATCCCCTTCACTTTTCCTATAATCTTGCAGTGGGGGTCTACTGCCCGTTAAAGCGGAATAACTTTTACACGTTAATTAATGAAAAACAATTCATTTTTAACCCTTCACTCCTCCAGCTGTAATTCCTTCTACCAAGTACTTTTGGAAAAACAAGAAAATAAGTAACTGAGGAACGATGGATGCTACTGACATCGCAAACATTGGCCCCCATGCAGATACAGACGAAGGATCAGAAAACAATTGTAAACCTAATGCAACTGTATATAATTTTGTATCATTTAAATAAACAAGTGGTGTCATAAAATCGTCCCATGTCCAATAGAAAGAAAAGATTGCGACAGTGGCAAGAGCTGGGATAGTTAAAGGTAAAATCACCCGCCAAAAAATGCCAAATGTAGTTGCACCATCCATATAGGCTGCCTCATCTAACTCTCTAGGTATTCCCCTAATAAATTGGATCATTAGAAAGATAAAAAAAGGAGTGCCTCCAATAAATGCAGGTACTATTAAAGGTAAATACGTATTCACCCACCCTAAATTATGAAATAAAATATATTGCGGAATTAAGGTTACTTGTGAAGGCAACATTAACGTTATGATCATACATACAAATAAAGGGGTACGAAACCGGAATTTAAGCCTAGCAAAACCAAATGCAACTAAAGTTGAAGAAAATAAAGTCCCGATGACCACCATCGTTGTAACAAATGTAGAATTAAGAAAAAAAGTCGAAAAGCTTAAGTTCCCAAAACCTTTCCAACCTGTCGCATAATTCTCCCATTTCCATTCAGAAGGAATCAATGAGACTGCATTTCGAAAGATTTCACTTTCCGGCTTTAATGAGCTTGCAATCGTCCATAATATAGGATAAATCATCAATAAGCCTAAAACCAAAATACAGCCATGATAAATAAATGTTTTTAAAGTTTTATTCTTTTTCAACTTCATCTCCCTCCTTCTGACTCATAATAAACCCAACTTTTCGCAGTTCGGAAAATAAAGGCTGTAAAGACAGCACAAATAAGTAGTAATATCCAAGCTAATGCAGAAGCATAGCCCATGTCAAAATGACCGAATGCTTTCTCATATAAATACACCGCATAGAATAAAGTACGATCCATTGGCCCACCCGCTGTGATTAGAAAGCTTTGAGTAAAAGCCATAAATCCTTGAATCGTTTGCATAACTAAGTTAAAGAATATAACAGGTGACAGCATTGGTAGTGTAATTTTCATAAATCGCAAAATAGGGTTGGCCCCATCCACAGCAGCCGCCTCATACAGCTCATTGGGAATCGCCTTCAAACCCGCTAGGAAAATAAGCATTGGCGAACCAAATTGCCAAACAACTAACAAAATTAATGTAGAGAGAGCAAAATCTGGGCTTGTAACCCAACTAATGGACGGGATACCAAAAAGGGATAGTATATCATTTACCGCACCCTCTCCACCAAAAAGTTGCTTCCACACGACCGCAATGGCTACACTTCCACCTAGAATTGATGGAATATAATATAATGTACGGTATAATCCTACCCCACGCCGATTTGTATTAAATAACATCGCAACAAAAAGGGCAAATGCTAGTTTAAGGGGCACACTAACAAATACAAATATAAAGGTAATTTTGATCGCTTGCCAAAAACGGCCATCATTTGTAAACATCTTCATATAATTATCCAAGCCAATCCAGGTAGGCTCAGATAATAAATCATAATTGGTAAAGGAAAAATATAAAGACGCAATCATAGGTCCAACAATGAAACCTACAAAACCGATTAACCATGGTGCGATAAAGCCGAAACCGATTAAATCATCCTTTAAGCGGCTTTGCGGTTTATTTGGTTGGTGTAAGTGTTGCGGTTTTTTTATCTCCACCTTGTCCTACCTCCCATTTATTATAATCGAGAAGCCATCAAAGGAGATGGCTTCAGACGATCTTACTTATTTTTAGCTAATATATCTGATGCTTTCTTTCTAAAGTTTTCTGCAGCCTTTTCGGGTGTAATTTCCCCATAATAAATTGGGTCTGCTACTTCATTCTCGAATAATGTTTCGATTTCTGTTGAACCCCGTGGGTCTGGTGGGTCAATCTCACGACTGTATTCCCCAGCAAGTTCTACATATTCAAACATCTTCTTCCCTGCTTCAGATGCTTTTTCTTTTAAATGTTCTCGAACTTTCGTTGCAATTGGAACACCACGTTCAGCATCTAATATTTCATTGGCTTCTATACTATTTGTAAAATAGCTGATAAATTTCGCAGCCTCTTCCTGTTCTTTGGAATGCGCCGACACGGAGAGGAACTGTCCTGGTTTAATATAATGACCCAATTCTCCACCCTCTAGCATGGGTTGAATCATTAAATCTAGTGGTCTACCAGCAGCCGCTTCAACGGCAATCAATTGATTACTATGGAAATCCGTCACAATGGCCGTTTTTTCATTAATGATCGGTAATTGTTCAACATTGCCACCAGCAGCTTTAAATACATCAGGTGGTGCAGCCGCTCCAGATTCCAACATATCTACAGTTATTTGTAGAAAATCAATGAGTAATTGATCATCCTCATAACCTAATCCGGTACCTTCATCATTATATAACCACTTTCCATGTTCGCGTAAATAATGCTTGAATCCCATAACGCCTGCATGCGGTTGAACACCGTACACACCATCTCCCAAGTTATCTGATAATTGTTGGGCCACATCCTTTAAATCTTCCCATGTATAACCAGGTTCTAATATAGGTACATTGGCTTTTTCAAACATGGCCTTATCCAACAGAATGGCATGAGCATTGGCCCCAATATTGACCGCATACAGGTTGTCATCAAGTTTTCCACCATTAATATAGGTATCTTCCACATCACTTAAATCAAGTGCACCATTTTCTACAAAAGGATTTAAATCTGCTAGCAATCCTTTCCCTACATATTCTGATAAATATTTATAATCCATTTGTACAATATCCGGTAAATTCCCCCCTGCCGCTTGTGTTGCCATCTTTTCCCAATAACCATCCCATCCTGTAAACTCAGGGGAAATCGTTACATTGGGGTTTTCCTCCATGTACTGATCTATCACTTTCAGCGTGCGATCATGTCGGTCCTGTGAACCCCACCATACCATTCGTAACTCTACTTGATCTCCATCAGACTTACCGCCAGAGTTTCCTTTTTTTGAATTACAACCTGCCAACATACCAACGGTTAAGCATAATAGGATTATAGCGATCCAATATTTCCTTTTCCTGTGCATTTTTCTCTCCCCTTTTATTCCTTCATTATTTGCTGAAACTTCCCTTAAGCACGGTGACCCGATGGATGGCTTGACCACCTACAATCATGATAATGAAAAAGGTTAGACTCACCCCCACCGAAAACAAAATTTGTGGAAAATATAAGGATAGATACATCATGCCTCCTGCAGCAATGGCTAATCCAAGGGTCTTCAATGGATTTAACATTCCGATAATAAAAGCATATTGAATATATTTGTGTAGTTTTAGTTGGTATGTGGTATACGTGGGTAAGATATACATTAAGACAATCAAATACCAAACAGATATAATATAGATACCTAAACTGATAATTTGATTGATCATCCCTCCTTTTTGTACAAAAAACCTTAAATCAAAGTAGATAATAAACCCAATAACGAACAAGGTAACCGCTAACATATTGACTCTTAAAAAATTTTGCTTATATTCTTGCCAATATAAGATAAATATAGGGGAAGACTCATTTTTCTGTGTTAACCACTGCTGTTGTATTTTACAAAGCGCTACGCTCGCTGGGAAAATGCCAAGTATACCAAGACCCAATAAGGTGAAAAGGAACCACAAAAGATTTACATAAACGAGCTTCAATACGTAAACACAAAACACATACACGGTTTCCGTTAATTTTGCATGAAGTATGGTTTGTCACCTCTTCCACCATTAGTTGATATTGTTCTTCATTTCCATTAAAATGACTGTATAAAAAGAGTATAGTAATTCTCCAATCAAAAAAAGGCATTCTATTACTTATAATCACCAATATGTTAAGCGTTTACATATAAAAGTATCTTTTCTTCTTTTGTTCCATAAAATATGATACCTTTTTTCGCGGAAGGAGCTTCGATATGTACAAAATACTTCTTGTTGATGATGAGCAAGAAATCCGTTTCGGTTTAAGAAATTACTTCCCATGGAACAACCTTGGCTTTGCTGTTATACATGATTGCGAAAACGGACAACAAGCCCTTGAGTTTTTGAAAGAAAATCCGATAGATGTCGTATTAACAGATATTCGAATGCCTGTAATGGATGGGATTGATTTAGCTAGGGAGATTAAGGAGAGGAAATTCCCTATTCAAACCATTTTTCTAAGTGGATATAAGGACTTTCATTATGCACAAAATGCCCTTAAATATGGGGTAAGGGATTATATTGTAAAGCCAGGAAAGTACGAAGAAATTGAAGAGGTTTTTACTATTCTCAAAAAAGATTTAGATCAAGAATGGAATAACAACCAATCTACAACCAATAGTTACTCAGAAAACATTACTCAGACCATTAAAAAGTATACAGAGGAGCATTACGCAGAGGTGACACTTGATGATTTATCCCAATTATTGAAAATGTCTCCAAATTATATTAGTACATTTTTTAAAGAAAAGACAGGTATGAACTTTTCTACTTATTTAGCGGAGATTAGGATGAAGAAGGCTGCAGAACTATTGGTGGATTATCATTATAAAACTTATGAGATTAGTTACCTATTAGGCTATAACAATCCAAAGAGTTTTACTAGAATGTTTAAAAAGTACTACGGTGTATCTCCACGGGAATATCGAAATCAGAGGGCTGTATCATTGTGATTAGCAATAGAAAATTCTTATTGAAGAATACTTTGCTATTTCTTTTTCCTTTACTAATTCCCTTGTTCATTTTAGGATCATTTGCCATAGTCGTCACAGATAAATATATGAAGGAATCCATTACGAGTAATAATTTTAATGCCTTACAACAGCTAGAGCAACAAACAAATATTGTATTAAATGAAATGCACTTGTTAAACTTGGATTACAACTGGAATCCTGATATTATCCTTTCTCTTCAAGATATTTTAGATTCTGATTACTTAACTCTCACTCAAAACCAGAAACTGCAGTACCGGGAAGGGACACTTCGGCGAAAAGAAATTGCCACACCTTATATTCATTCCATTTATGTATTTTACACGAATACGAAAAATCGTGTCTTAACATCCCAAACAGGGGTTACGACAATGGATGCCATGAATGACCAGTCTTGGTTTGACGAGTTTGATCCCACATCCACCGAAGAGAATATTTGGATAAAAAATAGAAAGGTGGCACAATTTCCATTCGAAGACCCCAAACCGGTTATCACCGTATTTAAAAATGTGTTCAAAACGAATGCACCTACCTCTGAAGGTTTGATCGTCCTAAATATACATCAAGATTATTTTGAAGACTTAATCAATGAATGGAATAATTATCATAATCAAAGCATTTTTGTCTTAGATGATCAGAATAACAAATTATATGGCAATAAAAATAGTGAAATGTTAAATCTAGAAGATTGGGATCTCGCAAATGATCAACAAACATTTGAAGTTAAAATGGATCATAAAGCCTATATTGTGAACCAACTTCATTCGGAGAATGATCATCTTAGATACTACTCCATTGTTGAAAAGAATATTATTTACTGGATCCCCAACCAGTTACGATTATTAACCATCGTTTTTGCCAGCTTATCTTTTATTATCGGAATTGCAATCATCTACTATTTATCCCGAAAAAATGCCCGCCATATTAGTGATATTATCACGATCTTAAATATGACGAATCAAAAGAAAGAAAACTTAACCAACGATATCTCATTCAAGGACAATGAATATCATTTCATTGTCAAAGGAATTTTAAAAAATTATATATACCAAAACAACCTTGAAAAAGAATTAAGCGAACAAAAGTATCAACTTCAATCAGCAGAGTTATCTGCTTTGCATAATCAGATTAATCCTCATTTCTTGTCGAATACACTAGCTATTATTTATTGGAGGGCAATAGCTTTAACTGGGAAACCAAATAAAGTAACTGAGATGTTGGAAACATTAACCGATATTCTAAATTTCTCGTTAAGAACCAAAAAACATACAGTGACCTTGAAAGAGGAGATTGAAAATGCTAAAAATTATGTAAAGATCATGAGAATACGATCCCAAAGTGATTTTCATATATACTGGGAATATAACCAGACTGATCTTAATCAGCAAGTCTTGAAATTCATATTACAACCCATATTAGAAAACTGCCTTAAGCATGGGACCCACGGCGAGCGCACAAGTAAGATCAGGATAAAAATAGAGCGAAGAAATAATAATATGAGATTCCGCATTACTGATAATGGACAAGGAATGAGTAAACATGCCTTGCATCAATTACATGCTGAACTTGATAAAGATGAATATGTCACAAATCATATTGGTTTAGCCAATATTAAAAAGCGTTTATCACTAGTGTTTAATAACAATTACATTTTTATTATCAGGAGTAAAAAAGGTTGGGGAACCACAATTTTTATTGAACATCCAGTATAATCACCAAAAGAAAAATACGTTTTCGAGGGTCCTTCGACTTTTTGTAAATCCAACTTCGCTTTGGATCTGCGTTTTTGACGAACTTTCGCTTTTTCGTGGATCCAACCCCAGATTGGATCTACGGTTTCGATGGTCCTTCGACTTTTCGTACATCCAACCTTACTTTGGATCTGCGTTTTTGACGATCTTTCGCTTTTTCGTGGATCCAACCCCAGCTTGGATCTACATTCTCGACGGTCCTTCGACTTTTCGTACATCCAACCTTACTTTGGATTTACGTTTTTGTCGATCTTTCACTTTTTCGTGGATCCAACCCCGGCTTGGATCTACATTTTCGATGATCCTTCGACTTTTCGTACATCCAACCTTACTTTGGATCTACATTTTTGACGAACTTCCACTTTTTCGTGGATCCAGCCCCAGCTTGGATCTACATTTTCGATGTTCCTTCGACTTTTCGTACATCCAACCTTACTTTGGATTTACGATTTCGATGAACTTTCGCTTTTTTGTAGATCCACCCCCAGCTTGGATCTACATTCTCGACGGTCCTTCGACTTTTTGTACATCCAACCTTACTTTGGATCTACGTTTTTGACGAACTTCCACTTTTTCGTAGATCCAACGCCGGCTTGGATCTACATTTTCGATGGTCCTTCGACCTTTCGTACATCCAACCTTACTTTGGATTTACATTTTTGACGAACTTTCGCTTTTTCGTGGATCCAAACCCAGCTTGGATTTACGTTTGATGGTCCTTATGTAAAAATCATGTATCATTTTTCCGCTTTACGTATATACTAATATATACACATAAGCAGGAAGGTGATATAATGGACTTAAATAGCGAGAAAGAGGTGTTAACTATGGTGACCACAGCACAAAAATGGGGAAATTCTATAGGCGTTCGCATTCCTAAAAGAATAGCAAAGAAATATGGTATTGAAAATGGTTCGGAAATTCAGATCACAGATGACGGAGAACAAATTATTTTGAAGCGTGTTGAAAATGAGGAGTATACTTTAGAGGAACTATTAGCACAGTGTGAGGGAGAGAATCCCCATCCAGAATATTTTGCTGCACCAATGGGAAGGGAAGAAATATAACTTATGCAGATACCAGATAGAGGGGATATTGTTTTTTTAGATTTTGACCCTCAAACAAGGAGAGAACAATCAGGAAGAAGACCAGCGATTGTTTTGTCTCCCGAAGCTTTTAATCGAACAACAGGCTATGCAGCAGTATGTCCAATCAGTAGAACCGAAAGAAAATGGGGCTTCCATGTTCATTTGCCAGATGGGTCGGTGGTTGATGGAGTGGTTATTACTGACCAATTAAAAAATTTAGATTTCAAAGCAAGAAACATTCAGATAAAAGGTCAAGCACCAGAAAACGTTGTTGAAGAGTGCATTAAAAAAATACGTACCTTTTTATCATAAAATCAATACATTATTAATATTATATGAAGTTTGACACCAAAAAAGGTGATCTACACTCATTACTCCTCGCGGGGGTGCAAGGTTCAGACAAGATCCTGAATTATGTTAAAACCTGCCCCCTATTACGATTTCGATTCCTTTTCCCTAATGACAAGGCGTTCAATCCCATGCTTCTCAAATTCAGTTTCATATTCCTCCTCCAATTGGAAAAGATGCCTTAAGTATTCTTCCTCTGAGCGGTACTTCCTTCCGATTTTTTGGATATCCCTTTTTGCCAGTCGCAAACTAATCTGATTCCAGAAAATCTCATCATCATTTTCCTGAATATAAGAGTGCATACTTTCTTCATATTCCTTCGTTGGAAAATACTCCCCAAACGATTGATCAAAATCAATAAGATTCTCACAACCAAATGATTTGCTAAAGGAACAGACATATTGAAAAATTTCATCATACTCTTCATTTCGTTCCTCGTGCACTTTTGAGGAATTAGCCGTCCACTCACCAAGATAAACAAGATCAAGTAGCTGTCTATACTGCTTTTTCGTAAAATTTATTTTCACTGCCGCCACTCCATTTAAAGTTTTCCTTATCTTACCATAAAAGATGTTTATGGCAAACTAAAAATGTAGGTTATGGCACTTCTTTTATGCATGGCCTATAGGGCTATGCATAAAAGAAAAAGCCACTTGCTAACAACTCAATAATTAACTACACTTCCTGTTGGACCATTA
>NZ_BORB01000026.1:0-63148 GCF_018332955.1 Lederbergia ruris | reverse complement strand
CATTTGCTTGTCGCCCCTGAACAACCGCCTTCCGCTTTTCGTGGCTCACTGTGTTTCCTTTATCTCAGGCCAACAGGATGTTGGTCAGAACGGCGTTGCGCCAGGACGGCGCGATTTTAGCCGTTCAACCTTATTAACCAAGTTTGTACGTCGCTAAACGGGCGCTTGCGCCTTTGGTCCTGGCGAAAATGTCCCTTCTATAAGATGGTACCTAGTCTAATCCCGATAAAGGCGAATAAAATTCCAATCGTATAGGTGATGCCAAGATAGATCACAAGACTTTTCCATTTTTTCTCGGCACGGAGCTGAATACTCTCCAATTTGAATGTGGAAAAAGTCGTAAAGGCTCCCATGAATCCTGTTCCGAAAAGCAACTGTAGCGAATGTGCAAGGTTAGCCCCTATGATCAGACCAAGTAAAAAGGATCCGCTTAAATTTACAATCAGTGTTGCAATCGGAAAAGAGGAAGGATATTTCCCTTTGATCCAATTGCTTACCCCGAAACGGGCGATTGCGCCAAAGAATCCTCCGACTGCAACAAAAAGGATTGATAGCATCATGTACTTGTCTCCCCTTTGCTAGAACCAAATCGATAACCAAGCCACAAAAAAAGTAGTCCGCCCCATAAGCTAAGAAGAATATAAAGCAACGCGATCCCCCACTTGGAATTAATCATTAATTCGACGGTTTCAACACTGAAGGTAGAAAAGGTGGTGAAAGAACCAATCAACCCTGTCCCAAGCGCTGGGATCATGACCGGAGGAAGAAATTTCAGGCGTGGTAAAAGGAGCGTGAACCATCCCAATAGAAAACATCCAACCATATTCGTTGAAAAGGTTGCGAACGGAAAATCATATAACCATACATGTTGAAAGGAAAGGCCGATTAAATAACGTAAAGAAGCCCCGACCATGCCAGCTATTCCTACTGCCACATATTTCACTCTTACACACCTCTTTAATAAATAAAATAAACTCCACCAAAAATCTTTGGTAGGAGTCATTAGCGTTCTGTAGTTTTAGTGAACTCCATCGCCTATCAGAAATATATGAACTATATTTTAGCAAACGCTTCTAGATTTTGCCAAACGAGCAGGAAGAATTCCACTTCTTAAGAGGGGATATATTTAAAACTTATCCAGCTCATATGGTAAAATATTGGAAGGAGGGATGGACTTGATTTACATTGGTGTCACAGGCTGGGGAGACCATGATAGCTTGTACCCAGCCCAAATAAAAGCAAAGGATAAATTAGCGGAATATAGCAGTCATTTTCCCGTTGTGGAGGTAGACGCTTCTTTTTACGCCGTTCAGCCGATTCGGAATGCGGAAAAATGGGTAAGGGAAACACCGGAAAACTTTCGCTTTGTTGTAAAGGCTTATCAAGGGATGACGGGGCATCAGCGCGGGGAAGATGATCCCTTTGAAACGAAAGCGGAGATGTTTCAGGCTTTTAAGGAATCCTTGCAACCTTATCAAGAAGCGAACAAATTAGCGATGGTGTTATTTCAATTTCCTCCTTGGTTTGATTGTCGCAAGGAAAATGTCGATTATTTGCGTTATTGCAAGAAAATGATGGGGGATTTACCGGTTGCATTGGAGTTTAGAAATCAATCGTGGTTCAGCCCCGCATATCGGAACAACACACTAAATTTTATGAAGCAAGAAGGATGGATTCATGCGATTGCTGATGAGCCACAAGCAGGCAATGGATCGATTCCGATCGTACCCATTGTAACGGATCCGAAGATGACGCTCGTGCGCATGCATGGTCGCAATGTCCATGGTTGGAATAAGCCAAATGATACGAATTGGCGGGAAGTCCGCTATTTATTTAAATATAATCGTGAAGAGCTTTTAGAATGGAAAAAACGAATCTTACAGTTGCAAAAAGCGTCGAAGGAAATCATTGTCTTATTTAATAATAATTCGGGTGGGGATGCGGCAGGGAATGCCAAAGAGTTGCAACAGATGTTAGACATTGATTATGAAGGACTGGCTCCTAGACAGATGAACTTATTTTAGCACACCGAAATAAGCAGTCTGATTATAGACTACTTATTTCAGACTCTGACCCAATCATTTTGATCATGACGAGAAAGGGAATGTCGTTTGCCCTGAATAACGTCACAGCTTGAAAGCCTAAATGTCGATAGAGTTTAATGGCTCGCTCGTTGAACCCAGCTACAGTTAAGCGGAAAGCTTTAGGATTTTCTTTCTTTTGTAGGTGCTGAATGATAAAGGAAAGGAATTCTCGCCCAAAGCCCTGCCCCGTCCATTCCGGTTTTAGGCCGAGACCAATATCGATTATTTCATCCGTATTAGGATAAACGCCTTCCTCATGCCCTAAGTGAACTTGGGCAAATCCCCCTGTGCAAAAAAAGCCAATCAATTCATCCTCTTCAAAAACACAGGAATAATGAAGAAGCTCCTGTAATTCCTCTTCTTCGCCTTGTAAATTATAAAGCTCGTATGGGGCTTCATATTTCCATTGCGTGATTTCTCGTGCATAGGCTTCATTCATGGGTTTAACATGCACGGCGTTTCCCCCTTTTAGAAAATGATGGCGTTTTCGCTTGGTTTTATTATGAAATGCTTTGTGCAAATTGTCTAGAGTAAAACGACAGTTCGGACCAAAGAAAAAGGAGGGCTCACCCCTCCACATACTCCATTTTCTTTTGGTCGACTGTGTGTTGTTCTTTTGTTAATCGGAAGAAAGCAATCATGCCTATCAAGGACGTCCCAAATAAGATTGCGCCCATGGGGATCGCCGTTTCTTCATTGATTCCGACAAGAGGAGAGACAAGGGAACCCAGTAATAATGGCAGCATTCCTAGTACCGCACTTGCACTGCCGGCACGATGCCCTTGTTTTTCCATCGCTAATGTAAAGGTGCTGGTCGTAATCATGCCCATTGCAGTCATGTAGATAAAAATGCAGATGACAAGGCTAGCAAGTGGCCCTTTGATCATTGTCATAATCAATAATAGACCTGTTGCCGATACGGCGACGATGACGGCCGTACGAAGCAGTTTCCGTTCATGGATGATACCCCCGAAACGCCCAATGATAAAACTACCCGTGATAATGGCTAATCCATTGATGCCAAAAAGAATACTAAAAACTTGTGGGGAGACCCCATAGATTCCTTGGTAAACAAAGGGCGTGCCAGATACATAGGCAAAACTCCCACCATGGATAAAGCAAACGGTTAATGCATAGCCCATAAAAGACCGATCCTTAAATAAACTTGTGATCGTTCTAACCGATTCCTTCATCGAACTTGGCAAGCGCTTTTCGGGGGGCAATGTTTCCTTTAAACGGCTGGCAATGAGCAGAACGATACAAATCCCAAGGAAACTTAGAAAATAGAAAATCGTATGCCAACTTGCGAAAGGTAAAAGTAAGAGCGCTCCACCTGTCATCGGCGCAATCATCGGTGCTGCGGCATTAATGACCATTAAAAGGGCAAAGAATTTGGTTAATTCTCTACCAGTAAATACATCCCGTACAACGGCACGTGAAAGGACAAGTCCAGCAGAAGCTGTTAGTCCCTGTAATAAGCGCGCTATGACTAAGGTTGTAATATTTGGTGCCAGTGCACAAAGAAGAGAAGAAAGAACAAACAAAGAAATTGAAATTAATAATGGAGTCCTTCTCCCTTTAGCATCACTAATTGGTCCAATCAAGATTTGTCCAACCGCAAAGCCGATCAAACAAGTTGTTAAACTAAGTTGCACAAGCGATGCACTCGCATTGAGGTCACTAGCAATATCGGGAAAACTTGGCAAATACATATCAATATTGAGTGGTCCTAAGATTCCTAGACTACTAAGAAGTAAAACCAATCCAAGCCGTTCTTTTCCTGTTGGATTATGAAGCATTACGGAAAACACCTTTCTACTATGAACTGCAAATAGAGTCAGTATACAGCAGAAAGGAGTGTCTGTCTAAAGGGATCACTTATTTTTTCCCTAGAAAAATCAGAATCGCATCACGAAGCAGTTCAGCCGCTCCTACTCCAACCTTGTCATAATAGGCTTGGAAGCGTTCGTCAGCAACATACATTTCAGCTAGCCCAGCATGGGCTTCTTCGGAATAGTTCGACCATGAATACATGAGCCATTCTTTATGTTTCGCTGCGGCTTCTTGCGCTAAATGGGAGTGCGGATCCCCTAGAGTGAGTGCTTGCTTTAAAAGTTCAAAGAGTTCTTTTTCTAGTGATTGCATAGCGTTGTAGTCCTCTTCCGTCATGTTGCGTAATTTGGCATTAGATGCCTCGATTGTTTGTTCCCCATATTTTTCGCGGATTTCTTCTCCGTACTTTTCTTCATTTTCTTTTATCATTTTTTCTTTAAAAGCGGCGAATTTCTCTTCATTTGTCATTGAATATTCTCCTTTCTCATGGGCGATTGTTTTTTCAATCGTTTGGATCAAATGGTCTAAGTGGATCCGTTTATGCACAAGCCGGTCATAATGTTGCTGTAAAGCCTCCGTTTTATCAAACTGAGGATCCGTCATGATCGACACGATTGTGTCTAAATCAACATCCAATTCGCGAAAAAAACGAATTTGCTGTAAGCGATCAATCTGATCTTGCCCGTATATACGATAGCCGGAGCTATTGATTCTAGCTGGCTTCAGCAAATTAATTTCATCGTAATAACGCAAGGTTCGTGTGCTAACACCAGCTAATTTTGCTAATTCGCTAATAGTGTATTCCATCATTATCACCTCCTGATGAACCCATCATAAACGTTTACGTAACGTCAAGGTCAAGCGGAAATGACATTATTATTTTTATAAATTAAGGAATAATAAGCAGACACTACGAAAATGGAGGACTTTCCATGCCAGAATTACCGGAAATGGAACATTATAAGCTTTTATTACAAGAAAAAATTCAAGGAAAGCCAATCACAGCGGTGGCGATTCAACGTGAAAAATCAATCAATCTGCCAACAGAGGCGTTTATCCAACAAGTGACTATGCAAAAAGTGATCGGGATTGAGCGCCGAGCTAAATATTTAATTTTTTATTTAGAAAATGGCGCTCATTTGCTGCTGCATCTTATGCTGGGTGGCTGGTTATTTTATGGAAAAGCGGAGGAAAAACCGAATCGGACCGTCCAAGTGCAATTAAGTTTTGGTGATCAGCATCTTTATTTTATCGGACTGCGATTGGGTTATTTGCATTATGTAACGACTCACCAGTTGCAGGAAGAACTGCAACATCTTGGTCCGGAATCGCTTGATCCCAACTTTTCCCTTGATACCTTTCTAGATTTGCTGCAAACAAAAAGGGGTGCTTTGAAAACAACGCTGATCTCACAGGAATTTATTGCCGGCATTGGCAATCGCTATTCAGATGAAATCCTCTGGCATGCAAGGTTGTTGCCGAAAAGAAAAGTGACTGAACTGGATCAAGAGCAAAAAGTCCGCTTATTTCAATCCATCCAAACGGTTTTACGTCGGGCGATTCAATTGGGTGGATATATGGACAACCCCTTTTATCAGGGAGATCAAAAAACAGGGGGGGCAATGGGAAGGATGTATGTGCACGGTCAGGAGGGGGAGGCCTGCCCACGCTGCGGTGCATCGATTGTGATGGCTGAAATTTCTTCGCGCAAAACGTTTTATTGCCAAATGTGTCAAAAGTGAAGGAGGAGATCAGTTTGAAATTTGGTTGTCATCTCTCGATAAAACAGGGGTACCTAGGGGCGGCCAAACAGGCTGTGGCAATGAATGCGGCAGCTTTTCAATATTTCCCGAAAAATCCGCGCAGTCTTGGTGTCAAGGATTTTAACAAGGAAGAGGCGGCACAGTGCAAAATGTTTTGCATGGAAAATGACTTAATATCAGTTAGTCATTCTCCTTATCCAAGTCACTTAGTCCCTCATGATGAGCAAAAACGGGAGAAAGTGGTGGATTCTTTGTTGAATGATCTGGATATTGCGGAAGCGTGCGGTTCGATGGGGGTGGTCGTTCATTTTGGCAAGCCGCTCAATCGCGTTGATCCGCTCACAAGTTACCAGATCATGATTCAAATGTTGAATGACATTCTCCAGCACTGGGAAGGAAAAGCGAAACTATTAATTGAAAATAATGCGGGCGTGCCCGGGAGTATGGGGACGACTCTGGAGGAACTTGTCCAAGTCCGTTCGCTCTGTCAATATCCAGAAAAAATTGGTTTTTGCCTCGATACTTGTCATGCTTTTGCATCGGGTTTATGGACAGGAGATAATTGGCAGGAAGTATTGGAAAAAGGACAGGCCCTCGGCTATTTCGAAGAGTTGCAAGTAATTCATTTGAATAACTCTAAATACCCCACACGTCTTGGCAAGGACCGGCATGCCCCGATTTTGGGTGCCGGTTTTATTAAAGAAGATCAATTTGACCAGCTTATCAAAACCCCGCAACTTCAAGACATCCCTTTTATTTTAGAAACCCCCAAAGAAGAATGCCCACATGAACGGGAAATACAGCTTCTGCAGGAAAAATGGGGAAGTGTGGAATAAAGCGTTGATTTATACTAAACTGAGGAGAGAAAAAGAGATGGGGGAGGTTGCATGTTTGAAAAAAAGTAAAAAAGTCCAAAGTGCAGAGCAAGTTTCCACCTTTATCTCCGCCTTCAGATGTCCAATTTGTGGGGCTTCCATGAAGGTTGAGGAGCTTAAAAGCCTTGTGTGCACAGAAAATCATACGTTTGATTTTGCTAAACAAGGATATCTTCATTTGTTGCCTCATTCCATTAAAAGTCAATATGATACAGACTTATTTGTTGCGAGACGTAAGATCATAATGGTAAGTGACTTATATACCTCTTTTCATCAGGTTATGGCTAAGTTGATTCAAAAGCATGTGGATGTTTCTGAAGCTCTTATGATAGATTTAGGTTGTGGAGAAGGTTCTCATTTACAAAAGATTTTAGACGAATCCCTGAATCAGAAGTTTACAGGGATTGGCCTTGATATTTCTAAAGAAGGCGTGATAATGGCCGCCAAACATTACGAACAACCGATTTGGTTAGTCGGAGATTTGGCCTATTCACCGATCGCGGATCAATCGATTGACGTTATTCTTAATATTTTGTCCCCTTCTAATTATCAGGAATTTAAAAGGATTTTAACTCGGAATGGCCTAGTGTTAAAGGTCGTCCCTCGTACAAATTATTTAAAGGAATTACGCGAAGCTTTTTTTGTACAGGACGAAAAAAAGGAGTACAGCAACGCCGATACCATTTCTTTATTTCAAAAGCATTTCCAAGTTTTGGAGAGGTTTCACTTTCATGATACCAAAAAACTTACGAAGGACGAATTAGAGAATTTAGTTAGCATGACCCCGCTTTCATGGTCAGCAGATCCAGAACGAAAGGAAGCGTTTATGAAGCAAGAATCTTGTAACATCACGATTGATTTAGAGATTTTAGTAGGGAAGAACAACATTGAATGAGCGATGTTGTTTGCTCTTTTAAGGAGGGAAAAGGATGACAGAGACTATTTATTACAGTCAAATGGAAACTGAGGACGGGGATGTTTTCCTCGCTACAACCACGCAAGGGCTTTGTTATGTGAGTCCGCAAAATGAAGGTATGCAAGAATTAAAGAGTTGGTTGGAGCGCCATTATCCAGAAGCTCAATTAGTCAAAGATAAGGAAAAACTATCTTTTTACGAGACTCAGCTGCAAGAATTTTTAGATGGAGCACGTGAAGAATTTGCTCTACCCGTTGAATTGATTGGCACAGATTTTCAAAAAGCGGTCTGGACAGAGCTGCGAAACATCCCTTTCGGGGAAATCCATACTTATTCGCAAATTGCGGAAAGGATCGGTAATCCAAAGGCGGTTCGTGCGGTTGGAAGTGCCATCGGGGCCAACCCGCTTCTTTTCGTTGTTCCATGCCACCGAGTCGTGCGGAAAAATGGGGAAATGGGCGGTTTTCGTGGTGGACTTCCGATGAAGGAAAAACTATTGAAGTTGGAAGGACATGGATGATCTTTTTTATGGAAATATAATTAAATTTTACGAAACATTTGCTTTATTTTGAAGTCTATTGTATAGTAAGGCTAATTACATAAAAGTCCGTCCGGGTGCTTGAGGAATCAGGCTGAGATAGTAGCTATTATCCGCTACTGACCGTTAATCTGATCTGGGTAATGCCAGCGTAGAGAGTGATACATTTATCATAGGGCCCTTCTCGTCGTCTGTGCATTTTGAGACGGCTTTTTTGTATTTTCAAAAAAAGAGGGGGTTGAGGAAGGTTGAAAAAATTAAAATTTACGGATTTATTGATTACTGTCATGCTTGGGGTTGTTTTTGGAATTACGATGAAATTCTGGGATGATTTATATACCTTTATTAAGCCAATGCTGCCTATGGCTCGTCAATTAATTTACGGAATGTGGTTTATGGTCGGACCTTTTGCCTTTTTATTAATTCGGAAACCTGGTGTAGCTTTGCTAGCAAGTATTGCAGCTGCAGGTCTTTCCGCTTTTATTGGGCATGGGATCGAGGTCCTTATATACGGATTTATGCAAGGACTGGGAGCTGAATTGTTGTTTGCTGCCTTTCGTTATAAACGTTTTGGCATCATCGTCGCTGGGTTAGCAGGGGTGGCATCCTGTGCGGCTGGCTTCTTTTTAGATTGGTTTTATGGATATGCCAATTTGGAAACTTGGGCCCTGTTTGTAAAGTATGGATTGCGTGTTATTAGTGCGTTCCTATTCACTGGCATATTTGCGTATTACATTGTCAAAGCATTAGAAACAACAGGTGTGACCAATCTTATTCGCCCCGTTGCAAAAGAAGAATATACAGCACTTGATAAATAGGTAGAAAATACAGCTGTTAAAGAGAAACAGGGCTGTAAATCTGGGAGACGATCGATGATTGAACGTTAATAATGTGTCCAGAGCGATTGGGCGCCGAGTTCCAGCCCGTTAAGCGCAGATTTTCGTTAGACTGATAGATTAGAAAAAGGGAGTCGACATATGGAACAGCAACAGGAAACAAAGTCACTTGGTGTCACGAATCTTCGTTTGAAATTTCCCAATGAGCCTTCCTTCATTTTTAAGGATCTGTCTTTCTCCGTTGCACCGGGGGAGAAGGTTTTATTGCTAGGCCCAAGTGGCTGTGGGAAATCAACCTTGCTCCAAGTTTTGAGCGGAATTATACCTGATTCTATTGAAGTTCCCCTGAAATATGATTCGATCCAATTACCTGAATCATGGGGTTTTGTTTTTCAAGATCCAGATACGCAATTTTGTATGCCGTACGTGGATGAAGAGCTCGCTTTTGTATTGGAAAACTTACAGATTCCAAGGAGCGAGATGGATGGACGAATCAAAGAGGTGCTCGCGATGGTGGGATTGCAAGGACTTCCCATCCATACACAGATTCATGATTTATCGCAAGGCATGAAGCAACGATTGGCATTAGCTTCGGTATTATTACTGCAACCAGATGTCCTCTTCCTTGATGAGCCATCTGCCTTGTTAGATCCCGATGGAGTAAGCCAAATTTGGGAATCTGTTCAAGAAGTGGCGGCAGAAAAAACAGTGCTGATTGTGGAGCATAAAATTGACCAGATTGCGGATTGGGTCGATCGCGTCGTGCTTTTTAAGGATAATGGTGAAATTTTGGCAGATGGTCTGCCAGAAAACATTTTTCATTTCTACAAACAGGAACTGATTCAATACGGAATTTGGTATCCGGAGGTTTGGGAAGATTATCTTGCGTCCCCATCCTATTTAAGTTTAAAAAAGGCAAGAGGAGACGAATCCCCGTCTGCTCAACCAATGTTAGAGTTGGAGGAGTTTATCGGCTATCGAGGCAGTGAAGAAAAAATTCACATTCCAAAAGCGGCGGTTATTCCCGGGAGTTGGATTGCCATCATTGGAGAAAATGGCGCGGGAAAAAGTACGTTTCTATTAGCTTTAATGCAATTATTACGTACAACAGGCCAATATGTATTAGAGGGGAAGACAATCCAATGGAAAAAGCGAAAAAAGACATTACCGACAGGTTTATCTCTTGTTTTTCAAAATCCTGAACTTCAGTTTGTGACGAATTCGGTTGTGGATGAGCTCGCCTTTTCAGAGCGATTAAAAGGGGCAGAAGAAGATTCATTACGAAAAAAAGTTCAACAGCTTATGGATATGTTTCAGCTACCTACAAATGAAAAGCGGCATCCTTTTCAGTTATCAATGGGACAAAAGCGGCGATTAAGTGTTGCAACGGCCTTTATGTCAGGGGAAAAAATCTTGTTACTGGATGAACCGACATTTGGGCAAGACGCGAAAAACACCTTTATGATCTTGCGACAGTTGGAGGAGTTACGGAGAGAGGGGACGACGATCATGATGGTGACGCATGATGAGCAGATTGTGGAACATTTTGTCACCGAGGTTTGGACGATTGATCAAGGAGCATTAGTGGATGTTTCCAAACGAATTCCCCAACAGTTTAAGCGAAAGGAGCGATTACATGCAGGAGCTATTTACTCCAGTTAAAGAAACGTGGCTTTATCGTGTGAATCCTGCTGTAAAATTTGTTCTCTTTTTTCTTTTGTTACTCATCGTTCTCTTTCAGCGCAACCTTGCATTTGTTTTTCACTTAACACTTTTATATGGAATCCTTCTATACGGATGGAGCGGCTATTCTTGGAAGAAATTGGGCCTATTTTCCATACCGATGGTTCTTTCTTTTATTTCATCTGCGGTGACGATGACTTTATTTGGAAAAGGAGTGCACGTGTGGTGGACC
Source organism: Lederbergia ruris (assembly GCF_018332955.1). Taxonomy (NCBI): domain Bacteria; kingdom Bacillati; phylum Bacillota; class Bacilli; order Caryophanales; family Bacillaceae; genus Lederbergia; species Lederbergia ruris. The sequence continues at coordinate 52,388 of NZ_BORB01000026.1, read as the reverse complement.
TGGGGACTTATTAAAATCTCAGAAGAGAGTCTCAATTATGGTTTGTTATTGGGCTGCAAAACCCTTTGCTTTGGGATCATTAGTTTAACATTCTTATTAACCACCCGGCCGATCATGCTGTTTTATGCTCTGATGCAGCAATGCAAGCTTGCGCCAAAGTATGCCTATAGCTTTATTGCTTCCGTCCGGTTGTTGCCGATGATAGTGGATGAATTAAGGACTCGCTCAGATGCCTTAAAGGTAAGGGGCGTTCATTTTTCAAAGGGGATAAAAGGAGGATTAGCGCGTTTGCGCCTTTACATGATCCCCTTATTTGCTCAAAGCATCCGGCGTGCCCAAAGAGTCGCTGTTGCGATGGAAGCGAAAAGATTTCAAATGAGTGCAAAGCGAACATATTATTATCCTACTGTTTATACAAAAGTGGATATTGTATTTCTTACAGCTGTTGCCATCTCATTGTTCTCAGCTTATTTTTTAATGGGAATGATCCCGTACAAATCTCTGACAAAATGGCTACTCCCGGCGTTACCACTGTAAACTACAAGCAGGAGTGTGCATTTTTTTGTGGATGGTGGCTATATACAGTCTTTCCACATTTGTATTCATTGGCAATCAATATTAAAATGAATACAGATGTTTTAGAGGATGTTCAAAAAGGGAGGATCAAAAGCTACATTCGCGACCTTCTGTTTATCCTCCTTTTTGAACCCGCAGTTTAGGAAAATGAGGTGGAAAGACGATGATTACATTAAAAACAGAAAGAGAAATACAGTTAATGCATGAAGCAGGTAAACTGTTGGCTGCTTGTCATAAAGAGATTGCGAAGTTAATTAAGCCAGGAGTTACGACAACAGAAATAGATCAGTTTGTGGAGAAGTTTTTGGCGGACCATGGAGCCACTCCTGAACAAAAGGGGTATAAGGGATATCAATACGCCACTTGCGCGTCTGTCAATGATGAAATCTGTCATGGTTTCCCACGTGAAACCCCCCTTAAAGAAGGAGACATTGTGACCATTGACATGGTGGTGAATCTTAATGGCGCCTTAGCTGATTCAGCATGGAGTTATGCAGTTGGGGAAGTCTCTGAAAAGACGAAGAAGTTATTAGAAGTGACTAAAAATGCCTTAAATAAAGGAATTGAACAGGCTGTGATTGGCAATCGTGTGGGTGATATTGGTCATGCGATTCAGTCTTACGTAGAGCCACAAGGATTTTCCGTTGTTCGAGAATTTACCGGGCATGGAATTGGTCCGACTTTACACGAAGCGCCGCAAATTCTTCATTATGGTCCAGCGGGGAAAGGTTTGCGCTTAAAAGAAGGCATGGTCATCACAATTGAGCCAATGGTCAATGAAGGTGTCTGGCAATCCAAAATGGATAATAACGGTTGGACAGCAAGGACAATGGATGGAAAACGCTCTGCCCAATATGAACACACATTAGCAATCACAAAAAATGGTCCTTTAATCCTCACAGAACAATAAGTGAAAAAAAGTCACATAGCAGCTACATCAAGCTCTATGTGACCTTTTTGTTTGTTTTTGGTGAATTTCGGTTACATAGGGTGATTCTTAACGCCCGGAATGAGATGAAATCTTCAAAAGTGGTCATATAAAGCGATTCAAAGTGCCCAAAATGGAGGAGGAAATTGGAAAGTGGTCATATAAGCGGGTTCAAAATACCCGAAATAAAAGAGAATCTCCAAAGTGGTCATATAGGTAAGTTAGGAAATTTAAATACGCTTTCCGGTTTCGTTTAAAACCACAAAAGCAGCCGCTATGACGGACTGCTTTTTAGACTTTTTTACTCGGTTAAAATCATGACGTCATGCGCATCAATGGATACGGTTCCTTTGACTGTTTCTCCGGTGAGGAGATTGCGTTTTTGGGCGCTTCCCAATTCGAATTGGCTTGTTGTATCGTTATGGTTCATAACAAATAAATAAGTTTGATCTGCTTTTACCCTTTGGGAAACTTCCACACTAGGATCGGAAGCTAGGAGCGGTTTTATTTCTTTGTCCATACATAGATCCGCCATGAAATCCTGTAAGAATTTGCTATCGGGACTGGAGGCAATGTACCACGCTTCCCCTGCGCCGAATTTATTTTTGGTCACTACTGGCATCCCTTTGTAGAAATCATCTCCATATTCAGCGACAACCTCTGCTCCTTCAGGGTGGATGAGATCGAAGAGAATATTACATGGGTATTCTCCCTCTAAATGGTCGGTTTTCTCTTTGATGATGATGCGATTATACACATCTGGATGAAGAGCATCAATTTCTTCCGACCAAATGCCCAATAGCTTTCTCAGTTTTCCCGGATAGCCGCCTGTTGTCACGAGATCGTGTTCATCGACAATGCCACTAAAGAAGGTCGTCACAAAAGTACCACCGTCGGCGACGAATTTTTCTAGTTTTTCATGATAATTCCCTTTGACCATGTATAGAACAGGGGCAATGACAAGGTCATATTTGGATAAATCTTCGTCAACACCAATCATATCGACCTGAATGTTCTGTTGATAAAGGGCATCATAATATTTATGGACTTCCTTCACATAATCTAATGCTACGGATGGACCACTTGTTAAATCAATGCCCCAACGGTTTTCCAAATCAAAGACAATCGCTGTTTTCGCTTCCACGCGGGCATCAATGATGTGATCAGAAAGTTGTCCTAATTCTTTTCCTAAAGCAGCTGTTTCCCGGAAAACACGGGTATGCTCATGACCAACATGTTCGATCACAGCCCCATGAAATTTCTCTGTTGCCCCAATGGAACGACGTAATTGGAAAAACAGCACCGTATCAGCTCCGCGTGCAACCGCCTGATAGCTCCATAATCTCATCACACCTGGACGCTTAAGAGAATTATAGGCTTGCCAATTTTGTTGACTTGGTGTTTGTTCCATCAGCATGAAAGGCTTGCCACTTTTGAGCGATCTCATCAGATCATGCGTCATCGCTGTCATGCTGATGGGCGTGTCAATGGAAGGGTAATTATCCCACGAAACAACATCCATTTCTTTACCCCATTTGAAATAATCTAATTCTGGATAAAGCCCCATTAAATTTGTGGTAATCGGAATATCTGGAGTATGCTTACGAATGGCATCCCTTTCAATTTTAAAACATTCTAGTAAACTATCAGATTGGAAACGGCGATAGTCAAGAGAGATTCCCTGAAAGTTGGTACGGTTTCCATCCCATTCTTCACTCAAGGCGTTCGGTGGAACAATTTCATCCCAATCGTAAAAAGTATGGCCCCAAAACGCGGTATTCCAAGATTGATTCACCGCTTCAATCGACTGATAGTGTTCCTTTAGCCAATGACGGAAAGATTCCGTACAGTTATCACAATAGCAATATCCACCATATTCATTATTCACATGCCAAACCAAAACGGCCGGATGATCCTTATATCGTTCAGCTAGTTTTTCCGCCATTCTTTCTGAGTACTTGCGAAAGGTTGGGCTATTCGGGCAAGAGTTATGCCTTCCTCCAAACTTTCGCTTCCTGCCATTGTAATCCACCCGTAATACATCCGGGTACTTTTTGGCCATCCAGGCAGGATGTGCAGCAGTACTTGTTCCTAAACAAGTATAAATCCCGTTTTTATACAGGCGGTCAATTGTCGCATCTAATGCGGAAAAATCATATGTATCTTCATCGGGTTGATTGCGTGCCCAAGCAAAAACATTCAAAGTCGCAACATCTATCCCTGCTAATTGAAACATGCGAACGTCTTCATTCCAGACTTCTTCCTGCCATTGTTCAGGGTTATAATCTCCCCCATACCAAATCTTTGGTAATTTTTGATTTATCATGCCATTCCACCTCTTTCCTATTTTAACCACATCTTAGCGGTTTCATCTGAATCCGTCAACGAGAAAATCGAAACGTTTGGATTGAAAGTGGTCATTTTAAATTAAAAAACACAAAATCATCCACTTTACTGCCTTAAAATCACTAATTTTGAATGATTTTTAAACTAATTTGTTGTGTATTTATTAAAGAATGCCTGTGCTAACATTAATAGTAATAATGTATGAAAACGTTTTGAATAACGGTGTTCGGGGAAAGTGTTGCCTCCATTTTGTTTGGAGATGCGGTTCCCTCCGGAATATTAAAAATGGACATGATAAAGACATTCGACAATTATCGGCCATTTTCATTTATAATATAAGGGGAGTGGCTGGAGGTGCTTTTAATGGAAGGACCTGTGTCAATCAATCTCTCCAATTAAAAGAAATGGAAGCGTCTATCATTTAAGAAATATGGTTTTGGTGTATTGGAGAGGATCATCTGAAGTCTCTGTGTCAGTGGGACTTAGTTAATTCAACATTGGGATAGGGTGAAGGCAGTGAACTACCTGAGTCAATTAACTCGGAGTTTTACCAATCGTAAGGTAAAGATAAAATTATTAGGAATCTACTTAGCTGTAACTGTTATTCCTATCCTCCTGATTGGATTTTACCTCAACTATAGCATGAGAAATGTTGTCCTTAATAATACGATTAATGAAGTGGATGCGAATGTCGATAAGCTAGAAATGAGATTAAACACTATCTTAGATCGTGCCATTAATATCTCAGACCAAATTTATATTAGTGACGATTTAAAGAAAGTCCTAGAGCAGGAATACGACAATAATCTTCAAATTTATAATGCCTATGCATCCTATCCGATTTTTAATAACTATTTACGCTATTACAATGAAATTGAAAATATTCGCTTTTACATGACAAAGGAAATGATTACGAATTCACAATTTGTCTATGCGGATCAAGAGACGAGAAATCAGGCTTGGTATCAAAAGGCGATCGAGCGACAAGGAAGAATTTCTTGGGAGTATATGCAGGACAAATGGACGAAGGAGTCTTATCTTACATTAACCAGATCTGTCTATGGAAATAATCGCGAATTATTAGGCGTATTAGCGATTGCAATTTCGCCCGATAATCTGACATCTATATCGAAAAGTGAGTTATTTGATGTGTTCGTCTCATTAGATAGTGAAAAAATCGTTCATAGCAAGGATCCGCGTTATTTAGGAGAACATCCTTCTTTTATCAAAAAAGCGGATATCCAAGATCAAGAATCGATTATTTATGATACGGAATTTAAGCAAGAAAACTATAAAATCTATTTGCGTTCTTTTAAGCCTAGCAAAACATTAGCAAACCAAATCCAAATTACTGCTTTAATTCCGATTGAAGATGTGATTAAAGACTCGAGGAAAGTTTTATATAATGGCTTTTTGATTGTTACAATTTGTTTGATTGTCTCGATCACACTGATTGGTCTCTTTATCAAATCATTCGATAAACGAATTTATCAACTGCGAGATGCCATGAATAATATCGCCAAGGGAAATTTCGATATTAAAGATCGAAAATTAGGCGGTGATGAAATTGGACAGGCGTATGAAGATTTAGTTGTGACAGCGGATAGTATTAAGGAATTAATCAATGAAGTGTATATTCATAAAATCAATGAAGAACAATGGAAGAGAAGACAAAAAGAGTCTGAATTTAAAATGTTAGCCAGCCAAATCAATCCCCATTTTCTTTATAATACGTTAGAAATGATTCGCATGAAGGCGCTAATTAATCAAGATCAAGAGGTAGCTAGAAGTGTGATGTTGCTTAGTCAAATGATGCGTTCTAGTTTAGAAGTTTCCGAGCAACCGATTTTATTAGAATCGGAACTGAAACTCATCAAAACATATTTAGAAATTCAAAAAATGCGTTTTGGTGATAAAGTGAATTTTAGTGTTGCGGTCGAATGTGATATTCAAGACTATTATATTTTCCCATTACTTCTGCAACCAATTGTTGAAAACGCCATTATCCACGGGATCGATCGAGAAATGGAAACGAGTATGATCGAAATTAATGTGTATAGAACGGCTGACAACCTTGTAATCGAAGTGAAGGATAATGGGGTAGGCATCGCGCCTGAGAGATTGATGTTATTAAAGAACGCCTTAGATGCATCAGAAGATACTGCCCAACAAAGTAGTGGGATTGGCATGAATAATGTCAATAAAAGGATTAAATTATACTATGGTGAAGCTTATGGAGTTGACATAGCGAGTGAGTATGGGATTGGTACGGTTGTCACATTGTTCTTACCTTCAGAGAAAGGACCGGATTCAGATGCGGAAATTATTGATCATTGATGATGAGCCCATTATCCAAGAAGGTTTAAAACATGTTATCCCATGGTCTGAGTATGGTTATGAAATTTGTGATGTAGGGACTAACGGACGAGATGGTTTACATAAAATTCGTTTACATCAGCCAGATATAGTCATGCTTGATATTCGCATGCCCGGTTTGTCTGGTATAGATATTGTGAGTCAGCTCAAGAAAGAAAATTTTAAGACTAAATTTATCATTTTAACCGCCTATTCTAGTTTTTCCTATGCAAAAAAACTAATGGGCCTAGGGATTGAACATTATTTACTAAAACCAGTAGTGGAAACAGAGTTAATAGAGGTGCTTGAAAAAATTGACCAGGAACGGATAGAGGAACAGAGGTTACAAGAGCAACTGGCTTCTTATAATCAATTGCATGAAGAACGAACATTGAGGGCCTTGTTGGAGGGGAAGCGTGAGCATTTTTCTGACTCATTACTAAAAAAGTTAATCGGGAAGGAATTACAATTTGTTCGGATTTATGGTGATTTACAACAGCGCACAGATCAATGGCTGATGGAAAGAGTTGCCGAAAATGATCAGCATATCAAATGGATTAGGAAAGACAGTTTTGACCACTTGCTGTTTATTCAAAAAGATTCCTCTTTTGCAAAGCGATTTATAACGAAACTGAGAAAGAGAGTTCGAGAAAATAGTGGACAAGGGATTGTTTTAATGGTCGCAGATCCGGTTGACCATCCGGAAAAATTATCGACCGCTTATCGGCAAATCAAAGAATTAATGCATCTGCATTTCTGCTTTAGTGAACGGGAAATCTTACATTATCAACAGTTTACAACGGTTCCAGAAGTAGTGAAGAAACCAGATGAGGAAGATAGTAGAAAAAAGCTCTATCATTATATAGAGTTCGGAGATCAGCAAAATATTAAGAAAATCGTAGCTGATCTGGAAGATTATTACCGAGCTAGCCGCTTTTCAAAAGATAGAATCAAAGTGGAAATCTTCGAGTGGTGTGTATCACTCCTTGATTTGATTCAGAAAAACTATCCAGATGTAGATCCGATTGATAAGGATATTTGGGCAAATGAAATAAATCATCAACCCCATCTTCAAGCGATTATGCAATGGATTGTGAAGGAGCTATTATTCATCAGTGAATCGATTCATGGGGAATATCCGACAAAAGGACACATCGTCGATAAGGTGAAAGAATATATTCATTTTTATTATAGTGAAGATATCAACTTAAAATATGTGGCAGATTTATTTCATTACAATAGTGCTTATTTAGGAAAACTATTTAAAAAGGAAACCGGAGAGTATTTTAATGTTTATTTGCATCAAGTAAGAATTAATAAAGCAAAGGAATTATTAGTGCTTGATAAATATAAAGTCAATGAGGTTTCTAGGTTAGTTGGATATTCCAATGCTGATTATTTTTACAAAAATTTTAAACAGTATGAAGGGATGAGTCCGAAGGAATACCAAATGAACCAACGAAAAGAAATCAACAGCTAACGAAGAGGGATAAGTATGGCTAAACCTGTGACAGACAGACCAGCATATATGATCATGAAGTATCTGTATTATTTTTTTATGACCAATCTTTATTTTATTTTATGCAATTTACTATTTTTTATCGTGTTTTACTTAGCCGATTTTGTGTTTGAAAATATTTTATTGTTTTATATAACGTCGATTCCGATGGGACCAGCGATGACAGCTGTTCTTTCATCAATGGGCAAATTAGTGAGGGAGAAAGACATTCAGGTTACGAGGGATTTTTTTAAAGCGTATAAACTCAACTTTTGGCCAACGATGAAATACTGGTTGATTCAGTTAACGATTTTATTCATTTTGGCGATTGATATCGGTTACTCTACGAATCACGGTAATATTTTTTCCCCTGTATTTTTTATCCTAATGATCGTCTGTGTGTTTATTATGATTTATGCTTTTCCAATTATTTCAAGATTTGAAGTGAAATTGAAAAATCTGTTTATCATTTCAATCTATTCCAATTTCAAATTTTTTAAAGCAACTTTTTTAAACTTTACAAGTATCATCGCTTTTGCCATTATTTATTGGTATTTCCCAAGTATAAGCTTTTTATTTTCGATCAGCTTAATCGGCTATTTTGTGATGTTAAATTTACAACAACCATTAAGAGAATTAGAGATGAAAATGTCTAAAGGATAGGCAGATGGAGGAACGACCTTGCGAAGACTTAATATGAAAACAATCAGTCTATTCCTAATCATGATCCTCGTGATCGGCACGCTGCTTGCCATATTCAGTAACAAGGAAGAGCAGCCAGTGGAGCAAGCTTCTCAGGAATCAGAAGAGAAGGGAGAGCAAACGCAGGACAAGCAGCAAGCCCAGCCAGTTCTTTCGCTTAAAGCGGATCAGGTGCGTCGTATGACGCTACAAAATGGGAAAAAGATGATTGAACTTGTGCCAGACTCCCCTTATTCAGAGGAAGAAGTTCGGACCAATTTGAGTGGCTGGTATATACATCAACCTTATCAGAATGTCTATAGTGTCAAGTACAATCCGCTTGTCGACATGTTGTATGGAATAGAAGAATTAGCATGGGAAGAAATCATTGGCGAGGAAGCAAACCTTGAAAAGTATGGATTAAAAAAACCGGATATGAAGTTAACTTTTGAATCGGAAGAAGGGGAGGAAACCATCCTTATTGGTGATCAGGCCGGGGATGATAAGCGTTATGCAAAAGTAAGTGACAGTGAGCAAATTGGAACGATTGCGGATCGCGCTTTACTGCCTTACGAATTACAAGCGTTTGACCTGGTCGAGAAGTTTGTCAAAATCATTGCGATTGATGTATTGGCGCAATTGCAAATCCATGTTGGAGATGAGGAGTTTTTAATTAAAATTGACCATCCAATTGAACAGGAAGATCAAGATTCCCCACTCTTTTTTATCAATGATCAAGCAGTAGAGGAAGATATTTTTAGAAATTTATATAAGGATATTGCCGGACTATCCGTGGATGACACTGTAAATGATGCGACTTATCATAATCCTGAAGCGACGATGATTTATACGATTTTTAATCAGGAGCAAAAGAAGAAAAAGGAGGTAAAAGTGGAACTAGTTTCTTATGATAAGCAAAATTTTGCTGTATTTTTGAATGGAAAAGCTGATTTTTTACTGAAAAAATCAGACTTTGAAAATATGCTCAAAAAGATCAAGCAAGTATAACGCAGGAAGCATTCGATTTTTACGTACAAACGTGAAAATCGAATGCTTCTTTCTATTTTTACGATAAAAATAGAATCGTATGTCTAATTTTTACAGGAAATTTACACTTTTTTATTGGGTATAAAGGGAAAACGATTTCAGATAACATTATAGATAAGGAATGAATAGTTAGTTTTTTTGTAAATGAGGGGGGAAAGGTGTGGCAAAAACAGCTATAGATTTAAAGGGAAAAACAAATAGGCCATTAAACAATACTTGGAAAAAAATGAAAGGTCAAAAGGCGTTAATTTTAATGTCTTTTCCATTTGTCATTTGGTTAATCGTTTTCAAGTATATACCTCTCGCTGGATGGACGATGGCTTTTCAGGATTATTCACCCGCTAAAGGCCTTTTTGACCAAGAGTGGGTTGGACTAAAACATTTTAAAGTCCTTTTCAAAGAGGATTTATTTTATCAGGCTTTGACGAACACGTTAGGGATGGGGGTTTTAGGTCTCGTTTTTGGGACGCTTACATCCATCGGCTTTGCTTTATTAATCAATGAAGTAAGGTTAATTAAATTTAAGAAATTAACGCAAACGATTTCTTATTTACCCCATTTTGTTTCGTGGGTCATCGTGGCGAATATTGTCACAACGATGTTAGCTCCAGAAGGAGTTGTGAACAATTTATTAATGGCCACAAATATCATTGATAAACCGATTGGCTTTATGTCCAATCCAAATATGTTTTGGGGCATCGTGACGGCGGCTGACGTCTGGAAGGAAACCGGTTGGAATGCGATCATTTATTTAGCGGCGATGACGGGTGTAGATCCGCAATTGTATGAGGCGGCAAAAGTGGATGGGGCAAGTCGCTGGAAGCAAATGTGGCATATTACATTACCAAGTATTCGACCAGTCATTATCGTCTTGTTAATTCTAAATATTGGTAACCTGATTAATATCGGTTTCGAAAAACAAATGTTATTAGGAAATAATATTGTTGCAGAAAAAGCATTAGTGATTGATTTGTATGCGTTAAATTACGGGATCGGGATGTTCCGATATTCCTTTGGTACAGCGATTGGAATTTTCAAATCGGTCATTAGCGTGATTTTAATCGTCATTTTTAATAATCTTGCCAAGAAAACAGGGGATGGCGGAATCTATTAAGACAAGGAGGACAGCAAAATGCAACGTTTTAAAAAGATTACACTTTTTGACCTTATTCTTTCCATCAGCATGATCATTGTCATTATTATTACGCTATATCCCTTCCTTAATATTTTGGCTATCTCATTGAATGATGCTGTTGATACGGCTAAAGGTGGCATCCATATTTGGCCAAGACAGTTTACATTCGCAAACTATACGGAGATTTTTGGTAGTAATGACAGGCTTCTAAAAGCTTTTATCATGTCGGTGACAAGAACAGTGGTAGGGACAGTGACGGGGATTATTGCCAGTACGATGTTGGCCTATACATTAAGTCGAAAAGATTTTGTATTCAACAAGCCAATCGCAATCTTACTCGTATTAACCATGTTTGTTAGTGGGGGATTGATTCCCGACTATATGTTGATTCGGAATTTAGGCCTGATCAATGAATTTGCCGTATACATTTTGCCGATGTTAATTAGTGCTTTTAACGTCATTATCATTCGCTCCTTTATGGATAATTTACCCAAGGCTTTGGAGGAATCAGCTAAAATGGATGGGGCGAACGATTTTACGATCTTTGCCCGTATCATCTTGCCTTTGTCCATGCCTGTAATTGCGACCATTTCATTGTTTTTAGCTGTAGGGCAATGGAATAGTTGGTTTGACACCTATTTATATGCAAGGTCGAATGAGAATCTTACAACTTTACAATATGAATTAATGAAAATATTAGATAATGCTAGTACGTCTGGAGGGGCTGGTATTAATGCGCAAAACGCCGAATTTATTGCCAAACAGACGAATCCACAATCTTTAAAAATGGCGATTACGATCATTGCCACAGTTCCAATCTTGATGGTCTATCCTTTCCTACAAAAATACTTTGTCACAGGATTAACCTTGGGAGCTGTTAAATAAGGTATCAATTTTTCATTGATATAAATATAAACAATGAGGGGGAGTAACATGTTCACACGTAAATGGCCGTTATGGTCACTCATGTTGGTATTACTTGTTGGGATAACGCTAGCAGGCTGTAGCAGTGATTCGGATAAGAAGGCAGATGGATCAGGGAAATCTGCGGATGAGCCGCTCACGTTGACTTTCTTTAATGCAGACTTAACCTCGGATGTATCGTTTGATGATCCCGTTGCTAAGGAAATTACCAAGAGAACAGGTGTTGTACTTGATATCGAGCATCCAGTTGGTGGCGACGAGCAAGCAATTCCACTGATGATTGCAAGTGGTGAATACCCTGACATGATTTACGCTAAAGGGGATATTGGTAAATTAATTGAAGCAGGTGGCGTGATTAAGCTTGATGATTTAATTGAAGAAAAAGGCGATAATCTGAAAAAAATGTATGGCGATCAAATCGATCGTTTACGGAATTCTATTGATGATCCAAGCATTTATACAGTTGGAACGTATGGTGTGGAAAATGCTTATTGGAAAACAAGCGGGACAATGTCCATACAGTTAGATGTTCTTCGTGAGCTAGGTTATCCTGAAATTAAAACAGTGGATGATTATGAAAAGGCGTTAAAAGATTATATTGCAAAGCATCCGGAAGTGGATGGACAAAAGACAATCGGCTTGTCCCTACTTGGTAGTGATTGGCGTTGGCTGATTACAGTAGGCAATCCAGCTGGCTTTGCACTTGGTTTACCAGATGATGGTCAATGGGCTATCAATGATGAAACAGGAGAAGCAAAATACAAATTTATGGTACCTGAGATAAAAGAATATTTTAAATGGTTGAACCACATGAATGATATAGGTTTACTTGACCCTGAATCTTTCACTCAAACGCATGATACGTATATTTCCAAACTATCTTCTGGTCGAGTATTAGGAATTGCTGACCAAGATTGGAATTTCCAAGATGCCGACAAAGCATTGAAAGCGGATGGTAAGGAATGGAGAACCTATGCTCCACTTCCTGTTACATTAGATGAAAGCTACAAATCTCAAGGCTTAAAAGATTATGGTTTTGCCGGTGGTTGGGGAATTTCTATCAGCTCCACTTCAGAACATCAAGAAGAAGCTTTTGAATTTCTCGATTGGATGGCTTCTGAAGAAGCGCAAATCCTTGTGAATTGGGGAATTGAAGGAGTTAACTATGATGTTGTTGACGGAAAAAGAGTATTGAAAGATGAAGATAAAGAACAAAGAAAAACAGATGCTAAATATCCGGAAAAAACGGGTGTAGGTCATTATATCTATCTGTTCCCACAGTGGGGTAATGGCGCTGTTGATTCAACAGGAAACCCAATCTCACCAGATACACAAGATGATATTATCGCAACTTATACAGATGCGGAAAAAGAAGTTTTAAATGAATATGGAATGGAGAGTTGGATTGATTGGTTCCCATCTACTGAAGAATTGGGCATTTCCAAGCATGGATCCGCCTCTAACTACACGATTCCAAACAATAGTGACTTACAAACAATCCAACAAAAAGCGGATGATTTTGTAGAACAAAAAATCACCCAAGCGATTCTTGGTAAACCAGCAGATTTCGATAAAGCTTGGGATGAAATCCAAGCCAAGCTTATTGAAATGGAGATTGAAAAGGCAAATGCAGAAATGACAAAAATTACCCAAGATACAATGAAATTATGGGGAACAAAATAATCGGTTAATCACAGGGCTGTCCTGAATGAAGGATTGGTAATTCACTATCGAGTGAAACTCAGACTTCGAGGGCGGCCCCTCAGCGTGAAGCGGAAAGGGGTTTGAGTTAGATGAAATTTACAAATGGAAACTGGATGGTACGTGAAGGGTATAGTATTCACCATCCGCGCAGTGTACATGATTATGAAGTAAATAAAGACAGCGTCACATTTTATGCACCTTGTAAAGATATTCATCATCGAGGAGATACATTAGATGGACCTTTATTAACGGTGAAACTATCCTCGCCAATGGACAATGTGATTCGAGTGCAAACTTGGCATTATAAAGGTAGAAAAGTAAAAGGTCCTCATTTTGATGTTGCCGATCAATCTATCACTCCAGAAATAGATGTAGATGAAAAAGCTTTGTCTATAGCAAGCAGTGATCTAAAACTAGTCGTGAACAAACAACAGTTCAGTTTTGATTTTTACTATGGCGATCGAAAAATCAATACCGGAAATGCTAAAGGTCTTGCCTGGATCAAGGGTCCAGAAGAAACAACTTATATGCGCGGTCAACTAAATCTAAATGTTGGAGAACAAATTTACGGTTTGGGCGAGAGATTCACTCCTTTTGTTAAAAACGGCCAATCCGTTGATATTTGGAATAAAGATGGTGGGACAAGCTCGGAACAATCGTATAAAAATATTCCATTTTACTTGAGTAGTGAAGGATATGGAGTCTTTGTCAATCATCCCGAGGAAGTAAGCTTTGAGATTGGCTCGGAATTAGTGTCAAAAAGTCAATTTAGTGTTGCAGGTGAATATCTAGATTATTATATGATAAATGGTCCTACTCCAAAGGATGTCATCAGTCGCTATACAGCATTAACGGGTAAACCCGCTTTACCTCCAGCATGGTCTTTCGGATTATGGCTCACGACATCTTTTACAACCGATTATAATGAAGAAACTGTCAATCATTTTATTGATGGGATGGAAGAGAGAGGAATTCCTTTAAGCGTCTTCCATTTTGATTGCTTCTGGATGAAGGAATTTGAATGGTGTAATTTTGAATGGGACCGTGATAATTTCCCTGATCCCCAAGGCATGTTAAACCGTCTAAAAGAAAAAGGATTAAAGATCTGTGTCTGGATTAACCCCTATATTGCGCAAAAATCCAAGCTATTTGATGAGGCAGCGGAAAAGGGATACCTGATTCAAAAAGCGAACGGTGATGTATGGCAATGGGATCTTTGGCAAGCGGGAATGGGAATTGTCGATTTTACCAATCCTGCCGCCTGTAAATGGTATACAGATCACTTGAAACGATTAGTGGATATGGGTGTCGATTCCTTTAAAACAGATTTCGGTGAGCGAATTCCGACCGATGTTGTTTATCACGATGGTTCTGATCCATATAAAATGCATAACTACTATGCTTATAAATTTAATGAAGTTGTTTTTGATTTTCTTAAAGAAGAAAAAGGAGAAAATCAAGCCGTACTGTTTGCTCGTTCTTCCTCGGCAGGTGGTCAGAAATTCCCTGTTCACTGGGGTGGGGATTGCGACTCTACTTATGAAGCGATGGCTGAAAGTTTACGCGGGGGGTTATCCCTCACTTTAAGTGGCTTTGGTTATTGGAGCCATGATATTGGTGGATTTGAAAGCACAGCGACACCAGATGTTTTCAAACGCTGGACGGCTTTTGGACTACTATCAAGCCATAGCCGTTTTCACGGAAGCTCCTCTTATCGTGTTCCTTGGCTATTTGATAAGGAAGCAGTGGATGTGACGCGCCATTTTACGAGGCTAAAAAACCGCTTAATGCCTTATTTATTTAATGTAGCAGTTGAGAATCGGAACACAGGGGTACCGGTGATGCGGGCCATGGTACTTGAATTCCCAGAGGATCCAACTTGTCATTTACTGGATCGTCAATATATGCTTGGAGATTCGATTCTTGTTGCCCCGATTTTTAACGAGGAAGGCCTAGCAACTTATTATTTGCCGAAAGGAAAATGGACCCATCTTCTAACAGGGGAAGTCGTAGAAGGAGGAACATGGAGAAAAGAAACATATGACTATATGAGTCTTCCGTTATTTGTAAAAGAGAATGCGATTATTCCGATGGGAGCCAATCCAACAAGTCCGGAATATGATTATGCTGAAAATCTTACCTTCTATGTGTACGAGTTGGAAGAAGGCAAGGAAGTTTCGGCTACCGTTCATAATCTGGACGGAGCAGAGGCTGGACAAATGACCCTTACCCGCAATGGTAAAACAGTAGAAATTCAATCAAATATGAAGCAAAAACCATACCATGTTTGTTTTGTTGGACAAAGCGAAATTTCATCCACATCTTCAGGTGTATGGCGAGAGGAATCGATGGGATCAGTGGTTTCCCCAGACCTGGGCACTACAAACTTTAAAGTACAATTCTAAAAATAGCGTAAAGTAGAAGATATAGGCATCCAACGGGCTAGAATCGGCGATTGGATGCCTTTTCCTTTCAAATTTGAAGTATAGATAAAAATGAATTTCTTCCTGCCATTATTTCAGGATTATAATCTCTCCATACCAAATTTCTGGTAATTTTCCATTGATCATTCTTTTCCATCCCCTCCAAAATTAACCCCATCTTAGCGCCCCTACCTTGATCGGCGAACGGGATTGAAAATTGCCTTTTTAAAATTAAAAAGATTCCTAACAACTTAAGTCGTTTTCTTATAAAATAGTAGTAGATATAAAAATCAGAATAGCGAATAAACCAATAATAGGCATAGTTATGGAAAGACGAGTGGGATTTAAAACGATGGTGATTTCTAATTGTGGTTTTACACAGTGATTATGCCGAAATCATGTAGGGAGGAAAGGTTAGAATGAGAGAAAAATATGAAACCAAGCATATTTTCATGGCGATCGGTATTTGCTTCATTGTTGTATCACCGATTATGATTATTTTTATACCATTAATGCTAGCGGAATTTTTTCATTATACACCAAAGGTTTGGCATGTTTTTGTGCCAATGGAAAATTACCTAACATGTGCGATTGGTCTTATGTTCTTCATCGTTGCTTTCATGCTCCTCTTTTTATTAGAAATCCATAAAAAATCGATTATACTCTGTCTAGTTTGCCTTGGATTAGGGATAGCTTCCATTTATATTGCTTCACAATCCTACCAACGATTGGCGGATGATCATCTCTCCTATCAGGAAATTTTTACAACACAGCGGCATGATTATCCTTGGGAAGAGGTAAAAGAAGTGACGCAAATCATAGAGAGGGGAGGTAATTCAAAGTATACGTTTGTTTTTCATGATGGGAACGACCTGACCATTGATGAGAATGGCCATTTTATAGAAATTAAAGGAAAGTTATTGAATAAATTGCAAGACACTGGGATAGAATTTGTTCAAATCCGGCTAGAATAAAACAAATTTTTTACACTAACAAGGCCCTCATGTTCACATGTTCATGAAGTACGATGAAAACTAAATTTAAAAAGCATTCCAGCTCACCCCTCATCATAGACTGTAGAGTAAGAAATGATAAGGGAGGTTGGATCATGGGAGTAAAATTGATTAAAATCGCTGTTATTTATTTCTTAATTGGCATTTCATTTGGGTTATATATGTCCGCAACACATGTCTTTAAATTGGCAACGGTCCACGTCCATGTAAATTTGCTTGGGTGGATGTCTCTCGCTATAATTGGTTTAATTTATGTTCGTTTTCCAAAACTCGAAAAGACGGTAGCAGCAAAAGTCCATTTTTGGCTCCATAATATTGGATTACCGATTATGATGATTGGGATTGCCTGCGCCATATTAGGTGTCAGCCCTATCTTCTTCCCGATCGCAACAGTAGGTGGAGCGCTAACTGTTTTGGGTGTATTCTTCTTCGGGTATAATGTTTTATGGCATTTACGTACTTGATCCAAAAATAAAAGAGTATCTTACCTTGTTTTTATAGTGAGGATGCTCTTTGACTTTTAATGGTAGGGACCATCTCCTATTCTATTCATACAATATCGCAAAAGACCAAGGAGATGATGAGATGGCTTTATGGATCGATGTGTCGATTCGAAGGCATCAGCTCAAGCTATTTGATGGTTCCAAGCTGATCAAAACCTATCCCGTAGCCATTGGAAAAATCGTCACACCTACTCCCCATGGATCTTATAAGATCATTAATAAACAACCAAACCCTGGCGGCCCGTTTGGCGTTCTCTGGATGGGTTTATCCAAACCGCATTATGGCATTCATGGAACTAACAACCCTTCCTCAATCGGTAAGAATGTGTCCCATGGCTGTATTAGAATGTATAATCATGATGTGTTAGATCTCTCAAGTCGGGTTTCGGTTGGAACACCGGTCGTGATTCATTAGGGAAATTGTAACAAAAAGCCTGTTAGTTCTTTTATTAGACGAACTAGGGGCTTTTTATTATGAACGTAATCAACTTAATGGTATTTTTCGAGTAGGATCGATACAATAAAAATAAAATAGGATGGAAGGAATAGGAGATCATAAGATTTATTAAGGAGTGATGAGCATATGTCGAAGCAATATGAACTGGCAACCTTTGCGGGCGGCTGTTTTTGGTGCATGGTTTCACCTTTCGATGAACAGCCTGGAATAAAGGAAGTGATCTCAGGCTATACCGGAGGACATACAGAAAATCCGACTTATGAAGAAGTGTGTTCTGATACAACGGGACATGTAGAAGCGGTCCAAATTACATTTGATCCTAGCGTTTTTCCTTATAAAAAATTATTGGATTTATTTTGGCAACAGATTGATCCGACTGATCCGGGAGGGCAATTTGGTGATCGAGGAAGTTCCTACAAGACAGCGATTTTTTATCATAATGAGGAACAAAGGCAACAAGCGGAGGCATCCAAACAGGCACTCGCAGAAAGTGGCCGTTTTCAAAAACCGATTGTCACCGAAATATTGCCAGCAGCCCCTTTCTATAGAGCAGAGGAAAGTCATCAACATTATTATAAGAAAAATCCATTCCATTATAATGCCTATAAAGAAGGATCGGGACGAGCCCAATTCATTCGTGAAAATTGGAAAAAGCAAAAGACAGATGAGGAGCTAAAAAGAGAGTTAACGCCATTACAATATGAAGTAACGAGGAAGAATGGGACAGAGCCGCCGTTTCAAAATGAATATTGGGATAACAAAGAGGACGGAATCTATGTCGACATCATCTCTGGTGAACCATTGTTTAGTTCGAATGATCAATATGATGCAGGATGTGGCTGGCCAAGCTTTACAAAGCCCATTCAACGCTCAGAATTAAAGGAAAACTTGGATACGTCTTTTGGCATGAGACGAATTGAAGTCCGTTCGAAAACAGCTGACGCCCATCTTGGCCACGTCTTTGATGATGGCCCGGGTCCAGACCATGCCCGCTATTGTATTAACTCTGCTGCTCTTCGTTTCATTCCGAAAGACAAATTGAAGGATGAAGGGTATGAGGAATACCTAAGCTTGTTCCATTAATTTCTTTGCTGGATGGGATTTTGGCTAATGTATGATCTAGCTCCAGGCGCCATAGCGGGTCACATCAACTTCACCGAAGAATGCAAGGGATTCGGAACGAACAATCGCTTTGGATCTACGTTTTTTCGTAACTCTTGCTATTTCGTAGACCCAACTGCGTCCTGGATCTACGTTTTTGTATCCCCCTCGCGAAAACGTAGACCCAACCGCGCTATGGATCTACGTTTTTGTATCCCCCTCGCGAAAACGTAGAGCCAACTGCGTCCTGGATCTACGTTTTTGCATCCCCCTCGTGAAAACGTAGACCCAACCGCGCTATGGATCTAGGTTTTTGCATCACCCCCGTGAAATTGTAGACCCAACCAAAAAACTTTTAAAAAAGGACTTGTTCTTTTTGGCATTTTACTATAACATTTAAATAACAACGTTGTTATATCGTTAAAATGGAAAGCGTTATCACCAAAGTGTTCGGTGGATAAACATATTTGAAAGGAAGGAATTCTATGTGGTCTGCTGATTTATATTTGGACCGGTTATATAAAGAAACAGTAGCAGTTCAACCAAATCGATATGATAACAGCTGGAAGCAAGAGTTAAAGGAAAAGTTTGCGAATGCTTTAGGTGACTTTGCTAGCAACTCGGAAGAACAGAAAGCGACTCAGTTGGAAAAAGTAGATATGGGGGAATATATTCGCTATCGGATTGAATTGACAACGATTCCACCCCTGAAAATGCCGATCTATATATTAATACCAAAAAATCAGACTTTACCATTGCCTACTGTTCTTGCCATTCACGGCCATGGTTATGGCCATAAAGAATTGGTTGGTTTACATCCCGATGGTTCACCAAGAAGTAAGTCATCGTATCATGAGGATTTTGCGATTGAATTGGTTCAAAAAGGCTTTGCTGTTGTCGCCCCGGAATTAATCGGATTTGGCGACAGGAAATTGCAAGAGGACCAAGGGAAAGGAAAACCTGGTGATAATTCCTGCTATCGACTGGCTAGCCAACTCCTTTTATATGGAAAAACGTTAGCGGGATTGCGAGTTCACGAGTGTATCAAAGTAATAGATTACCTTGAAACACAAGAGGAATTCGATTCAAGCAAAATCGGTTGTATGGGTATATCAGGTGGTGGCCTTGTCACGGCTTTTACATCCATTTTAGATGAAAGAATCAAAGCCACAGTCATTAGTGGATATACGAATACATTTGCCGGAAGTATTATAGACCGAAGACATTGTTTAGATAATTATATCCCGAATATTTTACACATAGCCGAGATGCCAGAACTGATTGGTTTAATTGCACCTAGAGCGCTTTTTATCGAAGCCGGGAAAGAAGATCATCTATTCCCACTAGAACATGTCCAAATCGCATTACGCCAGCTTCAGGAAATATATCAGGCTTTCAACGCGGAGTCGTTATTAGCTTCCCACTTCTTTGATGGCGGGCATGAAATTTGTGGAGAGCGTTCCTATAACTGGTTAGTCGAGCAACTAAAAATAAGAGGAGATGAGTAAGATGAAGAAAAAATATGTTTTAATTGGAACGGGTGGAAGAGCTGAATTTTTCTATGGTGCTTTAGCGAGAGATTATACGGACACCTGCGAACTTTTAGCTTTTTCCGATATAAATCAAACAAGAATGGACTATGCGAATCGCTTGCTGGAAGAGAAATATAATCATCCTAAAATCAATACATATCATTCTAGTGAATTTGATAAAATGATTGAAGTTGAAAAACCAGATTACGTCATCGTCACAACGATTGACCGCACCCATCATACTTATATCATTCGCGCATTAGAGCTTGGCTGTGATGTGATTACAGAAAAGCCGATGACAGTCGATGTAGAAAAAACTCAAGCGATTTTGGATGCGATTGATCGGACTGGCAAAAACGTAAGGGTGACATTTAATTATCGTTATGCCCCTCATAATACAAAAATTAGAGAATTAATCCGAGATGGAGTGATTGGAGATGTTCACTCTGTTCACTTTGAATGGGCATTAGATACTCAACACGGTGCCGATTATTTCCGGAGATGGCATCGCAATAAACGCAATAGTGGTGGATTGCTCGTTCATAAATCTACCCACCATTTTGATTTAGTGAATTTTTGGTTAGATTCTATTCCAGAAACCGTCTATGCTTCAGGAGGATTACGTTATTACGGAAGAGAAAATGCGGAAGCAAGAGGCGTAACGAAGTTTTACCAACGTGCTCACGGAAATGACTATGCAAAAGATGATCCATTTGCGATTGATTTGGAAGCGAACCCTCATTTGAAGGCCATGTATTTAGATGCAGAAAAAGAGGATGGCTATCAACGAGATCAAAGTGTTTTCGGTGATGGAATTGATATTGAGGATACATTAGGTGTACTTGTCACGTATAAAAATAAAGCGATTCTTACCTATTCACTCAATGCCTATTTACCATGGGAAGGATTTATCATCACATTTAATGGAAGCAAAGGTAGAATAGAAGTCACTGTACGTGAACAATCCTACATCAATTCAGGTGGAGAGAAGGATGATGAAGGAAAATTACAAGAAAAGTCTATCAGAGTATTACCGATGTTTGGAAAATCGTATGAAGTGGAAGTGCAGGAAGGAAAAGGCGGCCATGGAGGAGGAGATGTCGTCCTGCTACAGGATCTATTTGGTGAGCCAACAGAGGATGAATTTAACAGGGCTGCCTCCCATATTGATGGGGCCAGATCCATCATGACAGGAATTGCCGGCAACATCTCATTGAAAACCGGGCAGGCTGTAAAAATAGATGATTTGATTAAACTTTAAAAGTGTCCTAGTGTTCAGCTCAATATTTCGAAAACAGGAATATGGGTATCCAATGGTTGAAAAATTCAACTTATTGGATACCCCTATTTTTTTAACGGATGACTACGAGTGTACAAACTTGTTAGTTTGCCAACGAAGACAAAAAATGCAAAGAGGCAAAGAAAAAGAGCATATTTATACATAGAGTATCGTGTTATCATGCGCTATTATTAAAGCGTTATCATCAAGCGTAAAAATGCTCGAAGCAAGGAAGATACATCTACCGCTGAACCTCCTTTTTGAATATGCACTTTTTTACTATGAAGTTTTCTATTTACTTTGAAAGGAGCTGATTCATGGAAGAAAAAATGGTTCCTAATCAAGGCAAATAAAAAAGAAAGGGGTAGAATGATGTATGAATTTTAAGCGTGTAGGAATGATGGTCTTAATCTGTATAACCATGTCCATTATGTTTCCGACTTTACCTTTTAAAGTGGTCAAAGCTAAGGCGAATTTTGAAGTGTACACGGAAGTAGAAGAGATTGTTTCCGGATTGCAGTTAAAAAAACTAAAGGAGATAGGGATGATTGTTGAAAAACAGGCAAATGAAGATCAGCCTATAACAAGAATAGAATTTATGTCATTAATCAATGATGCTTATGGATTTGTGAAAACGGAGAAATTTAAACATCTCAGCAATGAAACGACTGTATGGGAAGTTTCTCTCGATGAATGGGATGCCTATGTGCTTGAAGCCGCGAAACAAGCAGGATATACGGACTTTCTTGTAGACAATGGTCAAATAAAGCCAAATCAACCAATCACAAAGGAAGAGGCTGAGCAAATCATTGCCCATTTACAAGAAGAATCCGTTCGTCCAGCTGATTCAACGGGATTAACTTGGGGAGAGGCAAGAGAGCTCGTTGCCCCTTTAAAAACGGACAATATGTCAGATGATGTTCATATGGTTGGCGTACATGCGATAGACAAAAATTTACTTGCTGTTACACTAAATGGTGATTTTGAGGAATTTGATTTTAATGATCTAGAGGTGGTGGTACCGACAAAAAGCTGGGAAGGAATGTCGCCAGGATTTAAAAAATTGAGAATTGATAAAGCCGCAAAAGGCATCAATAAATTCGGGCAAACGGTTTTAATTGTACACAGCTTGGATGAATGGAATGAAAATGGCGAATATGAGCAGGTGATCGATGATATGAGATTTTCAGGGGATCTTGATGACGCGATAGAAAAGGCTAATAATTTGTTAACGTGGCAAATGGAGCATGGTGGTTGGACAAAGAATTGGTCCCATATATATACACGCCCTTGGGATGGAGAGGAACCCCGTTCTGAATGGGTGAAGGATGGTGTGGAGTTAGGGACGATCGACAATGATGCGACCATTTCTGAAATGTTATTTTTAGCACAAATTTATCAAGAAACAAAAGATCCTAGGTATAAAGAAAGTATTGAGAAGGGAATGGATTTCGTATTTAAATTGCAATATCCAACTGGTGGGTTTGCACAAGTGTACCCTAAAAGAGGGAATTACTCTGATTATGTCACATTTAATGATGAAGCGATGATTAATGTTCTGGAGATGATGGATCAGATTGTCGAAAAAAGATATCCGTTTGCTTCAGATCTAATTAATGAAGAATATCGTACAAAAGTTCAAGAATCGATTGATTTAGCCGTTGACTATATACTAAAGGCGCAAATTGAGGTAGATGGGAAGCTGCTGGCCTGGTGTGCTCAACATGATCCCGTAACGTATGAGCCAAGGGGAGCACGTGCCTACGAACATCCATCCATTTCTGGTTCAGAATCGGTGGGCATTATTCGCTATTTGATGTCTAGGCCACAAACGGAAGAGATCAATCAAGCAGTGTTGGCAGCATTGGAGTGGTTCGATGAAGTAAAACTTGAAAACACCCGCTATATAAATGGTGACCCGAATAACGAGTATTTTGTGGAAGATGCCAATTCAACAGCATGGTATCGGTTTTACGAAATCGGAACGAATAAACCGATTTTCTCTGGTCGGGACGGGATTATCAAGCATGATATTATGGAAATTGAAGAGGAACGTAGAAACGGTTACGCCTGGGGTGGTAATTGGGCGACGAAGTTACTAGATATCGCCCAGCAAACAGGTTATTTTACGAATAAGGTATTTGTCCAGGTAGGTAATACAAATTCCGTTGATTCGTTTGAAAGAACGCTTGTACAGGGGGAGATTAAGAAACTCGAAGGACAGATCAAACAGATGGAGGATCTTGATGACAAATTTACTGTTTCCCAAGATGGAAGCGGGGATTACGAGACTGTCCAATCAGCGATTGATGCGATTCCAGAAAATAATCCAACACCTGTTACCATCTATATAAAAAATGGTATCTATAAAGAAGTGGTCAAAGTGCCCAAAAATAAACCCTATATTACCATGATTGGAGAAAGCATGGACGATACGGTTATTACGTATGATAATTATGCGGGCAAAGACAACGGTGTTGGTGGAACCATTGGGACGAGTGGAAGTGCTAGCGTCTTTTTACAAGCAGATGATTTTCGAGCAGAAAATCTTACTTTTGAAAATGCATTCGACGAATCGGCAGATGTAGACGGAAAACAAGCAGTAGCTGTTAACGCTAGAGGTGACCGTATGTATTTTAAAAATGTACGATTTATTGGAAATCAAGACACATTATTAACCAACTCAGGCACCCAATATTATACACAAGTATATGTAGAGGGGGATGTTGATTTTATTTTTGGAGCAGCAAGGGTGGTTTTTGAGGATTCTATCATTCACTCCTTGGATCGTGGTTCTGATACAAACAATGGCTATATTACGGCGGCTAGTACACTCCTTGCAGATGAGTATGGTATGTTGTTCTTAAATAGTAAATTTACGAGTGATGCAGCTCCAGGGACTGTCTATCTAGGAAGACCATGGCCTGCTGGTGGAAATACAAATGCGATTGGTAGTGTAGTAGTGATGAAGAGCGAACTAGGGGAGCATATTCATAAGGATGGCTGGACATCTATGAGTGGATTGGAGCCAAAAGATGCAAGATTATATGAATATCAAAACTATGGCCCAGGTGCCGTGATCAACGAGTCAAGAAGACAACTATCTGATGAAGAAGCTGCTAATTGGACAGTGAAAAATGTATTAAAAGGTTGGGATCCAAGAGAAGAAGACCCAGGACAAGAACCGCCAGAAGGCATTTCTGAGCTAGAGACCTTGATAGATGAAGCAAAATCAATCAAGAATGATGGGAAATATACAGAAACAACGTATACCGCCTTACAACAGGCCATTTCAGCAGCAGAGAAAGCGTTAGAGGAAATAAAAACAGAAGAAGAACTAGCCGCGGCGATTTTTGCTTTACAATCAGCGATTAACGGGTTACTGACCTTAGATGAACTTGATACAGCCCATCTACTTTCAATCCTTGAGGATCACCAAGAAGATTTTTCTGAAAAAGATTATCGCTCCCTGACGGTTCATTTGACAGCTGTTAGTCAATTTGAGAAAAAGGGAGCGGCTGCAAAAGTCATCAAACATATGGAAAGTTTCAAAAAATTACTCGATGATCAGTTGGAAAAAAACTCGATTTCTCAAAAACTGTACGATGACTTAATAGCAGATGCTCATTCACTCATTCAGAAATGGACAGAGGAATAATAAAAACAAATCAAGTGGAGAGAAGTTTTTCTCCACTTGATTTATTTAAGGGCCCAGTTTTACTAGGAGGTGTGAACGAATCTGATGGAATCTAAATCGCCCGTTTGTGCTGGGTCCGATATTTCCCAGGTGTAATCCCTTCTATTTTTCTAAAAGATCGAATAAAATTTTGCGAGTTATTGTATTGCAATTTTGCCGCAATGTCTTTGACTGAGATATCGGTATTCACGAGCCATTGTTTTGCCATGCTAATCCGATACATGATCAAATATTCACTGAAAGAGACATTCATTTCTTTTTGAAAAATGCTACTTAAATAATTGGGGTTATAATGCAAGCGTGTCGCAATCGAATCTAGCGAAATATCCGTATCAAATTCTTGATGAATAATATGCACAATTTTATCTGATAAGGACTTGTTTTCTGATTCTGTCCGCTCCTCAACCTTTTCTATCAGTGGGTAGATGATTTGCTGTTTGAACCATTTTTGCACTTCCTCTAATGTACCTAACTGCTCTATTTCCGCGAAAAACGCTCGTTCATCCAGTCCTTTTATATGAACGCCCAAGATTTGCATTAACTCAATCAATTCGTAGAGCAAACGAGTCATAATAATATAAAAATGATTATGATGAAAATTCTTACGCGCTAATACTTGGAAAAAACGGTCAAACTCCAGCTCCACTTTTTCACGATCGGCTACCTTAATGGCATCAAATAAATGATTTTTAATAGCGGTTGGGAACGGTGTTGTAAATTGATAGTTCTGATTAATATTTTCAAAGAAAATAATCGACTCTGCTCCCGATTTAAAACGATATTTTAATGCCTCTTTCCCTTCTTTAAAGGCTTCTTTGGCCGCTGATAAAGACTGAAATGGATGACTAATGCCAATGCTAACAGGTAAATCAAACGCTGCCTTTATTTCCGCTTGAATGAATTGAGCTTGTTCATTCATGTAATGCGTATATTCCTCCATAGAATCGAAATGATCCAATAAAATCGTTACTTGCGTATGGTTGATTACTACTGGAGTGAAACGTTGATCAATCTCAAACAAATCTTCCATCATATTATTAATCGCAAACAGCAATAAATCCTGGTCACTTTCATTATATTTTGTTTGATCCAGTGCATCGATTTGCAAGGCAAATAAAGTTAAGTGCTTCCAAGTTTTAGGATAATTGAAAGACACAAGTTTGTTCGAAATTTCCTGTTTGTGAACTTTTCCTTGTAAT
Source organism: Lederbergia ruris (assembly GCF_018332955.1). Lineage (NCBI taxonomy): Bacteria > Bacillati > Bacillota > Bacilli > Caryophanales > Bacillaceae > Lederbergia > Lederbergia ruris. The sequence continues at coordinate 25,990 of NZ_BORB01000026.1, read as the reverse complement.
AGGCGGATCGTAAAAAATTGCTTTAATTGTGTGACTTGGCTTTGTAAACGACCTTCCAATTCCACATTTTTATCCAGCAAATGTTCAATATGTGTTTCAATGAGCTCAAATTCATTTTTATGTGAATGAGCATGATCTTCTTTTGAAGAGAATTTATCACCTGCGAGTTTATATAATTGGCGGATGGGTTGATACATTCGTCTGCTTCCAATGAAAGAAGTAATTAAAGAAATAATAAGTAAAATAGAACAGACTAGGAAGGTTAACCAGCCAATCGAACTTGATTGCTTATTCAGATCACTCATCTTAATAAAGGAAAGGTAGATCCAATGATTGTATCGAGAAGTTTGATAAGTAACCTTATAATCTGTTCCCTCGATATCTTGATTAAATTGTCCGGATTCCTGATCAATAGCCGCTAATATTTCTTGAGAATTGCCGAACGTTTCCCCTATTTTCTTGGGATTACTATGAGCAATGATTTGCTGATTTGAATCGAGAATCATATAAAATTCAGAATCAACCTTTTTTTCCATGATCTTTGTTAAACTGCAGCTCGGAACTAAAACGCTAGCGACAGCTGTTTTATCAGTGCTAGTAAAAGGCAACTTTTTCACAAGACTAATATAATGTGAGCAGGAATTCTTCGCATCATTATTTAAGCTAATCTGTTCATAATCCTCTTGAATCCATGTAGAGGATTCAGGGAGATTCATATAGTTAGAGAGAATAAGTTCTTTTTCATCTTCATCTAAATGAGCAAGACCATTATTATTAATGAGCCAATTATCTCTTAAATTAACCAGAACTATATCTTCAATCCCCGTGTCAACTGTTTGTAAATGATTTAATTCCTGCTTGATCTCATGATATTTTTTAAAATGATCAGCAGATAAGGGAGATCGAATAATTTGCTTTGTTTGTGGTGAATTCAAAAAGTAGGTGACAGAATGGTCGATATTTTTCAATACTTGTTCCACGTTCATTTGAATTTGATAGACATTTTGAATCTTTTCTTGGGCGGAGTGTTCCTCAATCACTTGCGAGGATTTCCAATAGGAAAAAATGCCAACAATAATAACGGGAACAGTACCTAAAATGATTAATAAGGTAATCAATTTATAGAAATGTTTAAAGGTTTTCGTTTTCATATAGATCTACCCTTTTCTATTTTCAAAGAGGCTTGCAGAATGCAAGTCCTCGGTTTTAGCCGTTGTTCCACTTTTGTTGACTACTATGTATCCTTGATTTCTTCAGAACCGTTTAAAGTTCCAGACACTTTCTCTTTTGTTCTTAAGAGCTGATTGAAAGCGAGATTGGCACTCCACATGATGATAAAACCTGCACAGCTAATGCTTAAAAATGGCAAGATACCGGGAAATTTCATGGTGAGATAGTAAAGAGCGGAGAGCAAAACGATCATCATCAAGCTAAAATGTAACTGAGTAATGCCGATCATGATGGCATATTTAATGTATTGCCCAATGCGAAGCTCATAGTGAACAAAAACAGGACCAATATAGAGAATAAATAAAAGATATAAAATACCTGCAAGGAAAAGCAATCCTAACAGTGGTGCATAGTAGGGCGTATCCACAATCGAACCGACATATTGTAGGTCCACATATAAAATCGCCCCTATAAAGAGAATGATCAGCCCCAATAAATTCGCTTTCCAAAAGTCGCGTTTAAACGTTTGGAAAAATGTTTGGAAAATAGGAATATCTGTATCTTGTAAAATCCACTTGCGAATAATGGTAAATAAGGCAATGCTTGCTGGCATGAAACCAAAAAAGCAAAGTCCCAGTAAAGTAAATAGAACCCACAAAATATTAAGATAGGCGACCCGCGTTACCCAAAGGCATATTTTATAAAGGCCACCCCAAATCCCTTCAATTTCCACTTATATAACCTCCAAACAAATATAAAACGTTTTCAATTGTAAATAAAAATAAATCAAATCCAATCAAAACAGTCGTCTGCGCTTTTGTATCATCCAGCTCCGACTCCTAGCTGCTAGCAAACTTTCGGTACCTTCCTACGATAAGTCAACATCGATTCGCCCTCTGGGCTTATCGTGTTTCCTTTATCTCAGGCCAACAGGATGTTGGTCAGAACGGCGTTGCGCCAGGACGGCGCGTCTTTAGCCGTTCATCCTTTACTAAAAAAATTTGTACGCCGCTAAACGGGCGCTTGCGCTTTTCTTATTATAACATGAAAAAATGATAATTTTCTAAAATTTGGTTAGGAAATGAGAAGATGATACTTCTAAATGTAAATGATTATTTAGAAAAATTTGCCGTATTTTTACTAAAGGAATGATCAATAAAGGAAGAGATAATGATTATTTCACTGTTTTATAGGGAGGAAGAATTTTTGAGATAACCGGTTTTTGAAAACGTTGTTAAAGAGTGAGAAAGTGATTATATACAATGATCCTCATTTAAAATAGAATGAATGTTGAAAAAGAAAATAGGAGGGGTGGTTCAATGCTCTTGAGGAAGAAGTTATGGCTTGTAGGAATATTATCTTTGTTCCTTATTGTTGCGGCTGGATGTAATCAGAGCGAAAATACTTCCAAGAATGAAGGAAGCGGAAATGGAGAAGAAAAAGAAGATGGTCCATTTAAGTTTTCAATTATGGCCAATCTTCATACACCAGAAGTTCCAGATGAAAAAGTTTTAAACATCATCGAAGAGAAGACAAATACAGAAATTGAAATGCAGTGGGTTCCAGACAATAATTATGAGGATCGGCTTAATACAGCCTTTGCTACAAATTCACTTCCAGAAGCTGTATTTATGAAGAATCAAAACACATTTATTCAATTTAAAGATGCGATTCGCGATGAGCAATTTTGGGAAATCGGGCCATATTTAGATGAATATGAAAATCTAAGTAAATTAAAAGAACAAGTCATCAATAATACTTTAGTCGATGGAAAGCTTTATACGTTATATCAAGGACGTCCATTATCAAGACAAGGTATTATATATAGAAAAGATTGGGCCGATAACTTAGGATTGAAGGCACCGACGACAACAGAGGAATTTTTCGAAATGGCAAAAGCCTTTACAGAAGATGATCCAGATGGGAATGGAAAAGACGACACTTTTGGTGTAACGGATCGAAATGATCTGATCTATGGTGCGTTTAAAACAGTTGCTTCATGGTTCGGCACACCGAATAACTGGGGAGAACAGGATGGGGAGTTATTACCTGAATTTATGTTCCCGGAATATAAAGAAACCATGGACTTTTTTAAAAAAATGCATGAAAACGGATACATCAACAAGGACTTTCCTGTGACAAGTAAAGTGGATCAACAAGAGTTTTTCAAAAATGGATCAGCTGGAATTTATGTTGGAGCGATGAGTGATGTAGGCAGCCTTTATAGCGATGCGGCAGCGATTAATCCAGATGTTGATTTAGATGTTCATAATCGAATAGCAGGCCCAGATGGAGAGTACGGTATTTGGTCAATTCCAGGATATGGAAATTTAGTCATGTTTCCGAAAAGCGCCGTAAAAACAGAGGAAGATTTAAAGCAAATCCTTGCATTCTTTGACAAATTGATGGACCCAGAGCTAGCGAATACACTTTACTGGGGGATTGAAGATGATACCTATACAGTGAAGGATGGTGGCGCGCTTCCTGTTGAGGATCAGGCGAAATTTGATCGTGAAGTGAAACCTTACCAAGCACTTGAAATTGGTGAACCTGAAACAAATGGTCGATATGAAGGGTATTTTGATTATGAACCAAAAGCAAAATCGGAAGAATTATTTGTCGATAATGAGGATTATTTGATTAATGATCCTACTGTGACGCTCGATTCCGAGACTTATATTCAAGACGGTGCTCGCTTACAACAAATTATAACAGATGCAACCTATCAATATATTTTAGGTCAGACAGATGAAGCTGGTTTTGAAAAGGCGATTGAAAAATGGAAAAAAGAAGGCGGAGAAAAAATTATCCAAGAGTTTAATGAATCGAATTCATAATGTGTGATGGAAAAGATGACTGAATAGTGGAACGGTCATCTTTTCCTTATCTAGTGAAAGGATAAGGGGATAATCATTTTCTTTTACGATGGAAAGAAATAACAAAATGATTATAGACGATATTCACTAGATCACGTACGATTTATTTGCATCACACGCATACAAACACTTTTAGAGAGGGAGTTGAAAATGAAAACAGCTTTAGCAGAAAATCAACCGATTGAAAATGTTAAAAAGGTAAGAAGAGCAGAAATGCTTAAACGGATTAAAAAAAATAAACTTATTTATTTAATGATATTACCGGGCATTATTTATTTTATTATTTATAAATATATCCCGATGTATGGATTGATTATTTCCTTCCAAGATTACAAGCCATACCTAGGGATCTCTGGGAGTGAATGGGTAGGATTTGCTCATTTTGAAAGATTGTTCACAAGTTCAGACTTTTGGATGATTTTTAAAAATACACTCGTTTTATTTGCTTTACAAATTTTTATTTATTTTCCAATTCCGATCATTATTTCTTTGATGTTAAATGAAGTGAAAAATGCTTTTTTCAAAAGAGGCGTGCAAACGATTATTTATATTCCTCATTTTATGTCATGGGTTGTAATCGTTTCCATCAGTTATGTGATGCTGACGCTTGATGGAGGCATTGTTAATTCGGTTCTGGAAAGTTTAGGCTTTAATAAAATTAATTTTCTGTTAAGTTCTGAGTGGTTCCGGCCGATGTACATTATCCAAGTGATTTGGCGAGAAGCAGGGTGGGGAACGATCATTTTCCTTGCCGCAATTACAGCAGTTGATCCGCAATTATATGAAGCAGCAAAAATGGATGGGGCCAATCGTTTTCGACAAATGTGGCATATTACATTACCCGCGATTCGCAGTGTGATTATCGTCCTATTAATCTTGAAAATTGGCGATGTGCTTGAGCTTGGATTTGAACACGTCTATCTATTGTTGAATGCATCTAACCGTGAAGTGGCTGAAATCTTTGATACGTATGTTTATGTGGCGGGGTTACAACAAGGTCAATTTAGTTACAGTACAGCGGTTGGTTTCTTTAAAGGAGCTGTTGGTCTCGTGATGGTCATTTTTGCCAATCGATTAGCGAAGAAATTTGGAGAAGAAGGAATCTATTAAGTTAAAAATGTCTGGTCAAAAAGAAAAGTACAATTTTGAACAACATCCAGAAAGGAGCTTGTGCTGAAAATGAAAAAGAAGCGTAAACCAAATGAAGTGTCTGCGGGAAGCAGAGTTTTTGATGCGGTGAATAACACATTATTATTCCTCATTGCGTTCATTACATTTTTGCCGTTTATTCACGTCGTAGGGAGTTCTTTTGCGACAAGTGCAGAAATCGCAAGCAGCAAGTTTCTATTATTCCCAACTAAATTCAGTCTAGATGCTTATCGGTATATATTTTCAACGGATACGATTTTTAGGGCCTTATTAGTTTCTATTATGATTACAGTTGGTGGCACCGTGTGGAGTATGTTATTGTCTACGCTTACAGCCTATGGATTGTCACGTAGAGATTTAGTCGGACGAAGATTTATCAACTTCATAATCGTTTTTACTCTTCTGTTTAATGGGGGGATGATTCCTACTTTCTTAGTCGTTCAACAAACAGGCCTGTTAAATTCGTTATGGTCTCTGATTATCCCCGTATCGATTAATGCTTTTAATATGATCATTCTAAGAAGCTTTTTTATGAATTTACCTGCAGGACTTGAAGAATCCGCGAAAATCGATGGAGCCAATGACTTTAGTATTCTCTTTCGCATAGTGATTCCCATTTCCTTACCGGCGATTGCAACAATTTCTTTGTTTTATGCAGTCACGTACTGGAACACGTATATGCATGCCATTCTTTATTTAAGTGATTCAACGAAATGGCCTGTCCAAGTTTTACTAAGACAAATCGTTGTACTAGCAAGTGGTATGAACTATGATGGGGCTGCCTATACAGATGTTCCGCCACCAGAAGTAACAGTCAAAATGGCGACAATCGTTGTCGCGACCGTGCCTGTTTTATTATGCTATCCATTTTTGCAAAAGTATTTTGCCAAAGGGGCGTTGTTAGGGTCTGTAAAGGGTTAACGGATCCTCCTATCTTGGCGAAGGAAACCTCAAAGAAGGGAGAGGGCGATCGTGGATTTTTACCCCTTGCCCTTCCTCCATCCACGATTGGAAGGAAAATTCAGAGGAGGAGAGTGATGGTTTATGAAGAAAGGATTTTTGATGGTGCTTGTTATTTTGTTGTTACTCCCTGTTTCAGGAGAGAAAATAATGGCTGAATCAGGGAGGAAAGAAAATCATGAAGAAGAAGTGCTTGCTTTTCCCGGAGCTGAAGGTGGAGGGAAATATGCAAGTGGGGGTCGTGGCTATGATGTCTATGAAGTAACAACCTTAGAAGATTACGGTGAGGAAGAAACCCCCATTAAAGGCTCACTACGTGATGCTGTTAGTGAGAGTAATCGAACGATTGTTTTTAGAGTATCAGGGACAATCCATTTAAAACAACGATTACGGATTAAACAAAAAAATTTGACGATTGCAGGGCAAACCTCTCCTGGAGATGGAATAACGATTACAGGGTATGGGACAGATATAGGGGGTTCTGAAAATATTATCATTCGTTATATTCGTTTTCGACCAGGCGGCGTCAACAGTCATGTCGAATTTGATGCCTTTGAAGGTCGGGATGTAAAAAACGCGATCATCGATCATGTGTCGGCAAGTTGGGGAATCGATGAGGCCTTGTCCTTTTACAGAAATGAAAATACAACCGTCCAATGGAGTATCATTAGTGAAAGCTTAACGATCTCGGGTCATGCCAAAGGGAGACATGGATATGGAGGAATCTGGGGTGGTGAAAACGCGACTTTTTCAAATAATTTAATTGCTAGTCATATTAGCCGCAATCCAGCACTTGGAAACACAGGAAACAGCCTTCACCCAATTTCAAAAGCGGACATGGTGAATAATGTCATCTATAACTGGGGATTCAATTCAACCTATGGCGGCGATAACCAGAAAAATAATGTGATGAATAATTACTATAAACCAGGCCCGGCCACTCATGAAAAAGTTCTAAAAAGAATAATTAGTCCTGGAAAGGATGGAACACCAAGTTGGTTTCACGTATCTGGAAACTATATGGTAGGAAACGAAGCGGTGACAGCTGATAACACATTAGGGATTGAAGAGATTAAAACAGGCGTGAGTTTCTCTGATACTCCATTTGATGTTTTAGGACATCAGGAATTAGACATAAAATCGGCGGAGGACGCCTATGAACAAGTGCTAAACAAAGCGGGGGCTACTTTTCCAAGAAGGGACGCAGTAGATGCGCGCGTTGTGAATGATGTAAGACATGGGACAGGTAGAACAATTAATCATGAATATGAAGTAGGTGGCTTGCCTGAATTAAAAATGGAAGAGGTCCCGATTGATCGAGACCACGATGGGATTCCAGATGAGTGGGAACTTGCCCATGGACTTGATCCTAATAATCCCGAAGATGGCAAAGAAATCACAGCATCAGGTTATTCGAATTTAGAATTATACTTACACTCCCTTGTGGATATTGACTATGAACCGCAAAATCCTGATATACGTTTAGCTTCTCCTCGGCCGAACAGCGTATTCAAAACGGGAGATAAAGTGAATTTCAGTGTAAACCTTAATGATAAAAAGAATATAAAAAAGGTAGAATTCTATCAAAATGACCAAAAAATCGGTGAATCGACTTCTGGATCTTTTGGATTTGATTGGGAAAATGCGCCTGAAGGCACTTGGTATGTCTCCGCTAAAGCAATTGATCGGGATGGGAATGAAACCCAAACAACGTCCATAGCGATTCATATCAATACGAAAAATCAAAGTGGCGATTGGAAATCGAAAGATATTGGCAAAGTAGGGATTGAAGGAAATGCTACCCTCACAGAAGAAGGATTAAAGGTAAAAGGGGCAGGAAGGATTGAAAAGGATTTTGATTCCTTCCAATTTGCTTATCAACCATTGGAGGGAGATGGATCTTTAACGGCTAGAATTGATTCATTGACCAAAGTGAGTAATAATGCTATTTCTGGGCTTATGATTCGTGAAGAACTCTCAGCTGATTCTCCAACAGCGATTATTAGTACTTCTGTTGTAAAAGCGGATAAACAGGATACATTATATGCCGTTCATTTCTCTACACGAGCGAAAAAAGGAGAGAATATTCTAGCCCCAATGGAATATGATCGTCCTCAGGAAAAAGGGGTTCCTACCTTGCCGGGAAGGGATATCCCCTATTGGTTAAAGATTGAACGAAAAGGGGAAATTTTAACAGGGTATGCTTCAGAAGATGGGATAAACTGGACAGAAGTCGGTAATATAAAAATCTCAATGAAAAAGAAGGTATATATAGGTTTTGCTGTGGATGCCGCCAAGGATACTAGTCAGCTTGTCAACTATAATACGGCTGAATTTTCAAATATTTCACTACAGCATAATAATGTTACAACCGCTACTATGCTTTCGACCCTTGAAGAGCATGAGGCGGTTTTATCTGAAAAGGCGTATCGTTCCCTCACACTTCATTTGACGGCTATAGGGGAATTTGAGGAAAAAGCGGCGGGGGAGAAAGTAATAAATCATATGGAAAGTTTCAAGAAATTACTAGATTATCAGTTAAAAGACAATTCGCTATCTCAAGAACTATACGAAGTTTTAAAGGCAGATGCCAATTCACTCATTCAGAAATGGGAAGGTAATATATAAACAAATGGAAGAATTCTATTAGTTGATAGAGGTGTCCCGGTGGCTAGGAATAATTTGCTGTCGGGCACCTTTACCTAATAATTCCCTCAAAGAACCAAGTGTGCAGAATCTGTGTCTACATTATTGAAGTTTTTCCTCATTTTGATAAAGATAAAAAATGCTTGTTTTTTTGTGAATCTTGGTATAGCATGATAATAACAACGTTGTTAATTAGGGGCCTACGAATAAGTTTGATGCAGATCTTATCGTTCTTCCTAATCATTTTGAAAAAGAGCAGGGGAAGTCGAAGTGATTGATAGATTGAAAGTGTTTACAAATTTTTGCAGCTCATCTATTATGAGAATAGGTAAGAAATGTTAGAATGCCTGATCGTAATTTGGCAAAAAACGGAGTGAATAACCCATGGATATCATTAGAGAACTGGTAAAGGATATACCTATTCCTAAAATGGCAAAAATAAAGCAACGATTCGATTCAACCCAAATCGATAATTTAACGGCCGCTTTACAACCTCTATTGCAGCGTGAGGAGATCAAAAGTAAAGTAAAATCAGGAATGGAAATTGCTGTAGCTGTTGGGAGTAGAGGATTAGATCGTTTGCCTGAGATGACAGCCGTCACGGTGCAATTTTTAAAAGAGCTTGGGGCGAAGCCATTTATTGTTCCATGTATGGGAAGTCATGGTGGCGCTACTGCTGAAGGGCAACAAGCCGTGTTGGAACATCTTGGCGTGACCGAAGAAAGTGTAAAGGCGGAAATTCGTTCCTCCATGGAAGTGATTTGCTTAGGTGAATTACCTAATGGATTACCCGTTTATATTGATAAAATTGCTTCGGAAGCGGATGGGATTGTAGTCATCAACCGTGTAAAACCGCATACAGCATTTCGCGGTCCGATTGAAAGTGGCATTATGAAAATGATCAGTATCGGATTGGGGAAACAGAAGGGGGCGGAAGCTTGCCATCAGCTTGGATTCAAGCATATGGCCGAACATGTTCCCGCTATGGCAAAAATTACGCTGGCCAAAATGCCGATTTTATTTGCCGTAGCCACGGTCGAAAATGCATTTGATAAGGTTCACACGATTGATGTTCTTGAACCGCATGAAATAGAAGAAAAAGAGATTCAATTACTAGAATTAGCCAAAAGCCAGCTTCCAAAACTTTATTTCGACAAGATTGATGTATTAGTCATCGATAAAATTGGTAAAAACATTAGTGGCGATGGGATGGACCCGAATATAACCGGCAGATACCCGACCCCTTATGCCTATGGCGGACCAGAAGTATCGAAAATGGTTGTCCTCGATTTAACGGAAGAAACAGAAGGCAATGCGAATGGGGTAGGGACGGCCGATTTCACGACCCAAAGATTAGTAGATAAAATGAATCGAGATGCCACCTATGCAAATGGGTTAACTTCGACAGTAGTCGGTCCAACCCATATTTCGACTGCATTAGCGAATGATCAATTTGCGATTCAAGCAGCGATTAAAACTTGTAATATTTTGGATTTTACGAAAGTCAAACTGGTTCGTATCAAAAACACGTTAGAAATCGGTGAGATTGAAGTATCGGAAGCTTTACTCCCTGACGTTCACAACCATGAGCATATGGAGAAAATATCTGATCTGTATGAATGGAATTTTGATGAAAAAGGTAACTTATTTTGAGTTTTGGAGGGAAGAGAATGAGTTCATTGTTTGATCTGACTGGTAAAGTGGCTGTCGCGATTGGCGGCAACAGCGTCCTTGGAGGCTCGATTGCCAAAGGGTTAGCCGAACATGGAGCAAAGGTTGCAGTTGTCGGCAGAAATATGGAATCAGCTGAGAACGTTGTGCGGGAGATTGTAGAAAATGGTGGGGAAGCCAAAGCGTTTCAAGCTGATGTGAGTGAATTGGATACGGTGAAAAAAGTAGCGGATGAAATCGAAGAATGGGCGGGAGGCTACGATATTTTATTAAATGCTCCAGGTAAAAATAGTCCAACTCCTTTCTTTGATTTAGAAGTGGATGAGTGGGACGATATTATGGATGTAAACCTGAAAGGGCTTGTGTTTACGATTCAGCATTTTGCCAAGCGAATGGTCGAACAGGAGCGAAAAGGAAGTATTATTAATATCTCGTCTGTTTCATCTGGCCCTCCGCTATCGAAAGTATTTACATACTCGGCATCCAAAGCAGGCGTAAATAGTGTAACGCAATTTTTAGCAAGAGAATTTGCACCCCATGGGATTCGTGTAAATGCAATTATTCCGGGATTCTTTCCGGCGGAACAAAATCGCAAAATTTTAAGCGAAGAGCGAGTGCAGTCGATTATGGGCCACACGCCAATGAATCGTTTTGGAGAACCGGAAGAGCTACAAGGAGCAGCCGTCTACTTAGCATCCGATCGGGCTTCTGGCTTTGTGACGGGAACGTTTATCCGCGTGGATGGCGGTTTTGGCAGTATGACCATCTAACATGGTTGTGAAAGGAGAGCGTATTTTGCTAGAGAAAAAAGTTGAAAAACTGACATCTATTCTCCGGGAAATGAATAAAGTCGTCGTCGCCTTTTCTGGTGGCGTTGACAGTACTTTTTTATTAAAAATGGCCGTGGACACTTTGGGAAAAGAGCATGTTTTGGCCGTAACGGCCGATTCAGAAACCTATCCGACGAAGGAATTGCTTGAAGCAAAAGAGTTGGCAAAGTGGATTGATGTTCCTCATACTGTTGTGGAAACATCAGAATTAGCGATCCCTGGTTATACTGAAAATGATCGCAATCGTTGTTATTTTTGTAAAAATAGTTTGTTTGAACACTTAATTCCGATTATGGAAGAAAAAGGATTCCAAAATGTTGTCTATGGTGTGATCGCCGATGATTTGAATGAATATCGCCCAGGGATGAAAGCAGCAAAAGAAAAAGGAGTCCGGGGTCCACTGCAAGAAGCCAACTTATTCAAAGAGGAAATAAGAGCTTTATCGAAGGAGCTGGGACTGCCAACCTGGGATAAACCATCTTTTGCTTGTTTATCATCAAGGATTTCCTACGGCGAAACGATTACACAAGCGAAGCTGACAAAAGTAGAGAAAGCGGAGGCCTATCTTCAAAGCTTAGGCATTCGCCAGGTGCGCGTTCGAACGCATGAAGAAATTGCGAGAATCGAAGTTGAACCACAAGATATGCCGATTTTATTAAACCATCATGCAAAAATTGCCAAGAAATTACAAGACTTTGGCTATAAATATATTACAATGGATTTGAATGGCTACAAAAGTGGAAGTATGAATAAAGTGTTGGTTTAGAAAATGAAGGGGGAGATGCGCAATCTCCTCTCTTTCAATTTAAATCGAAAGCAGTATAAGGGATGGGAAAATATGCAAAAAGAATATGTGATTGGTTTAGATTTAGGGACAACAAGTGTGAAAGCTGTATTATTTAATACAAACGGACAGTTTATTGCAGAAGCAGAAAGACTGAATACCTTTTATTATCCGAACCCTGATTGGGCTGAGCAAGATCCCCAGGAATTGGAAAAATCAGCGCGTTTTGCGCTCAAAGAAGTGATAGAGAAAGGAAAGATTGGCCAAGATCATCTAGTTGCCATTGGTTTTTCCTGTGCGATGCATTCATTGATTTGCGTGGATGAACAGTATCAACCACTATCCAATATGATTATTTGGTCTGATGGACGAAGCAGTCGTCAGGCGGAGAGCCTGAAAGAAGGGAAAGGAAAGGAAATCTTTTTAAAAACAGGTGCACCGATCCATCCGATGACCCCTTTCTTAAAATTATTATGGATGAAGGAAATGAAGGATGACGCCTATCTGAAGGCGGCGTACCATATTTCCATGCAAGAATATCTCATTGAGAAATGGTTTGGAGAACGGATCATCGACTATTCGATGGCTTCGGCAACGGGTTTATTAAATATTCAAAAAGTAGAATGGGAGGAGGAAGCTCTTGAATTAGCAGGAATACGGAAAGAACAACTTTCTAAAATTGTACCGCCGACAACCCGTTTGCCTCGTCTAAAAAGTGAAATTGCGGAAGAAATCGGCATTCCGGAAGACTTGCCGTTTGTGATCGGAGCAGCTGATGGACAGCTAGCGAATCTTGGAGATGGAGCAATCGCACCGGGAGAAGTAGCGATTTCGGCTGGCACAAGTGGGGCGATTCGGCAATTTATCAGTGGAGCGGCAGTTAACGAAACAGAAGAAACGTTTACATATCTTTTCACGAAAAATAGTTCTATTATTGGTGGAGCGACGAATAACGGCGGGATCACTTTACAATGGTTAAAAGACCTTTTAGTTTTTAAAGGACCTTTAGAGGATCTATTACATGAGGCGGAAGCGATTGACCTTGGAGCGGAAGGGCTTATTTTTCACCCTTATATTAATGGAGAAAGAGCCCCATTATGGAATCAACGGGCCAAGGGTAATTTTTACGGATTGACGATAGGCCATACACGCGGTCATTTAGTCCGTGCAGTCCTTGAAGGAATTGTCTTGAATCTTTACCAAATTGGCCAGTCTTTAGAGAAATTAGCTGGTCCTCCGAAGAAAATTTGTGTCAATGGGGGATTAACGAAATCCTCTTTATGGGTGCAAATCTTAGCGGACGTTTTTGGTCAAGAGATTCATCTGTCAGACACGCCGTATAGTGCAGCATGGGGGGCCGCATGGACGGCACTTGTTGGCATAGAAAAAGTAGGATCCTTCGAGGAAATAAAAGACAATTTACCGGCGGGCAAGGTAGTTTCCCCCAATCACTTACGACACGAACAATACAAACGTATTTTTAAACAATATGAGCGTTTCGGCAAGGACTTAGCGGCTTATTTTATTTGAAGGTGAGTGCAGCAATGGAAGAAATATTACAACAAGTACGGGATGGGCAATTAACGGTGGCAGAAGCAAAAACTCAATTAGCCACTTATGAGGACCTGGGATTTGCCAAGGTGGATCATCATCGAAAAAAACGCCAAGGCTTTCCCGAAATTATATATGGGGAAGGCAAGACTACCGACCAAATCCTCTCCATTATGAAAGCCATTTTAGCTAAAAAAGAAGATGTTTTAATCACTCGAATCTCTAAGGAAAAGGCGGAAGTAATTTTACAAGAATATCCGGAGCTGATGTATCATGAACTGGCCCGGATTCTATCCTATCAACATGAGCCTAAAAAGCCGAGAGCAGGTTATATCTCCGTGATTTGCGCAGGGACTTCAGATCTTCCTGTTGCGGAGGAAGCAGCAGTCACAGCGGAAGCATTAGGAAGCAATGTCAAACGGATTTATGATGTCGGTGTAGCTGGGATCCACCGGCTTTTTGATCAAATTGAAGATATTCAATCCGCAACCGTTTCGATCGTCGTCGCCGGGATGGAGGGAGCACTACCAAGCGTCGTAGGTGGCCTCGTCTCTCACCCCGTTTTGGCCGTTCCAACCAGCATCGGCTATGGTGCCAATTTTGGTGGCCTATCCGCACTATTAACCATGCTCAACTCATGTGCCTCCGGGATCAGTGTCGTCAATATTGATAACGGCTTTGGTGGCGCCTATAATGCGGTGTTGATCGATCGGATGGTGAATCGAAGTAGGTACTAAGCTGACGAGCCCCCCAACAACGGGGAGCTCGTTTTATTTGTTTCAAGGTGTGCGTCCCGTCCCGGCCGTCACGGAAATCATAGAAAGCGATAAAAAACGTAAGGGTGTTGGCCGGGCCGTCCCCGAAATGGAGAAAATCCAGGAAAAGTGGGACGGCGATGCGTTTGGCCGTCCCCGAAATGGAGAAAATCGAAGAAAAAGGGGACGGCGATGCGCTTGGCTGTCCCCGAAGTGAAGAAAATTCAGGTAAAAGGGGACGGCGCCGCGCTTGGCCGTCCCCGAAATGGAGAAAATCCAAGGAAAAGGGGACGGCGTCGCGCTTGGCCGTCCCCGAAATGGAGAAAATCGAAGAAAAAGGGGACGGCGCCGCGCTTGGCCGTCCCCGAAATGGAGAAAATCGAAGAAAAAGGGGACGGCGATGCGCTTGGCTGTCCCCGAAATGGAGAAAATCCAGGAAAAGTGGGACGGCGCCGCACTTGGCCGTCCCCGAAATGAAGAAAATCCAAGAAAAGTGGGACGGCGCCGCGCTTGGCTGTCCCCGAAATGAAGAAAACCCAAGAAAAGTGGGACGGCGCCGCACTTGGCCGTCCCCGAAATGAAGAAAATCCAAGAAAAAGGGGACGGCGCCACGCTTGGCTGTCCCCGATTAGCTGGTTATTTTTTTAAATGAAATTATCCATACTATTAATTTTTTAAGAGGTAGTAAGAAAAGCCACCTCTGTCAACAAAAGTGAGATTTTTCGCTAAGATTCTTCTGATTGTTTTCTTAGGGAGAATTCTTCCACACCATTCATAAATGGCTTTCGTTGTGATTTTTCTCTCGGGAAAAAGCAAATGAAATTCTGCTATATTTTCGATGACGGCGGTTTCCGCATTTATTTCCCGATGGCAATTTTTACAAAATAATGTATGAAACGTTATGGCAGTTAGGAAGTTTTGACAGCATGAACAAACCATTCCCTTTTCTAACTGCTCGTATTCGTACTGAGGCAATCGTTCATTTGATGAATGTTCCCGATGATGCGAAACCAATTTCTGGGTTAATGCTTTTTCCTTTTGCGTAGTAGCTATGTCGGAAGCTTGTAATTTCTTTAAAAATCGATTTAGTTGGCTTCGGAAGATAAAGGGTTGATGCAGGGGGGCTTGATACAAGGTGAATTCTGGATTGATGAAGATGATATAAGGTTCTATGGAAAAATTGTATCCCCATTGCTGGAGGAGATGTCGGAGTAAAAATTCGCTTCTTGTTAGTTGCAAGAGGGGATTTCTAATTTCTTTTCCGGTGGAAGCGGCGTACCATTTGTCTTGTTGAATGTAAAAGTCACCTTCAAAATTTTTAATTTCCAAAAGATAGATCTTATTTTTCCTGATCAAAAGGCTGTCTAATTGAAATTCCGTTTTATTGCTTATTAGTAATAAATCATAGAGAGTCAATTGGTGCTTGAGAGGATATTCTTTTAGTTGGTGATAAAATGCTATTTCTCCGTGGTACCCTTTTTCAAGGTTCTCCAAATGCTGTTTTTCTTCCAATGATAGATTCATGCGAGGGTGTAACGATTGTAAAACGAGTAATTCCTTAGATTTTCTTGGTTTGTCGTGCATTATATCATTCCTTTCATTAGCAAGCATAGTTTAATAGTAGAGAATTTTCAGATTGAATTCAAGGGGGAAAGAATCAAAATCTTTCTCCGCCTCAAATCAAGCTTTAACCGATGTGCAGGAGGCTCTTTCGTGCAAGAGTGGTTGCAATTTTTTAACGGTTGGTTCGCTGTCCTGCTCTTCGATTTGTTGAATCATCGTATGAACAATTTCCTTCGCTAACTGGTCAACTGGGACGCCGATTGCGGTTAACGGAATTTCTAGATTCGCCATTTGCGGAATATTATCATAGCTAATAATTGAAATATCTTTCGGTATATCGAGTTGATTTTCTTTTAATCCCCGAATAATCCCGCTACTAATATCATAACTTCCGCCAACGACCGCAGTAGGAAGTGGGGAATGGCTGATTAGTTTTTTCGCCGCGGAGTAGCCATTATACCAGTCCAACCCTTCTGTATTGACAAGATAATGGGGATCAACTGCAAGTTTATATTTTTTGGCAGCCTGAATAAAACCATTATATTTGGCTAGTTGCATCGGATCTTTTGATGATATGTCGCCAATATAAGCGATTTTTCGATGGCCTAATTCATATAGATATTGAATCGCATCATGCATTGCTTGTCCATGATTCGCATCAATAATCGGAAAAGGAGAGAATGTTTTCCCCGATACTCCATAAGAAAGTAGCGGGATCGGATGGGTTTCAATCATTCTATCGCCCTCTTCCTCAAATAAAATAATCCCATCTACCTGAAACTTACGAAAAGTTTCAAGGGAAGCTTCAATCGGATCAACAGATAGTATCATGGAATAGGGGGTCTTTCGAATTTCATCACTAATTTTAGTTACTAAAGTAGCTAAGACGACTCTTTCAATGGTAGGCCAAATTAACCCGACCAATTTTGTTCGTTTCGAAACAAGGCGTTGAGCAGCAAAATTCGGTTCGTAGCCCATTTCTTTGGCAATTGCAATGATTTTATCTTTCGTATCTTTTTTCACTAAGGGACTATTATTCAACGCTTTTGAAACCGTTGAATAACTAACACCTGCTATTTGAGCGATATCTTTAATCGTTATACTCATACCATCACCTGAAAAGTTTTATTTTTATTAATGTAACATAGTTTTGGTTGCATTACATTTTCTGTTAAAGGATTCATACAAAAATCCTTTTTTAAGAAAATGACGAAAATAGGTTGTTATAGAAAGGAAAATGATTTACTATAATAATAACAACGTTGTTATAAATTTTACATGAATTTGGAATCGTTATCAAATCTAATTTCATATTTTGAAAGGAGTTTGAGAAAATGGCACACTTAGTAGATCAAAAGGGGCATTTATTGGAAATGATGAATGAATTGGAAAAAGGAAAAATTCCGGCATCCTCTACTACGAAAATCTATGATCAATCCTATACGGAGCAGAATGGAACGCGCTTATTAATGGTGCATGATCAACAGGGAAAATGGTTACTTGCGGTTGGGGAAGGGGCGATTTTTAATGATTTACAGGGTACGTCTTTAGCCGACGATAAAAAGATTTGTCCACTTTCGCATGAAAATCGCTTAGTTTTAAATCGTTATTTCGATTATACCGTTCCGCGTGCATTTGGCACAAAAACGGCTACAATGGGGTTAGGGGATCGTTTAGGTTTGGCTTCACCGGGACATATTGAAACCGTTCGCAATCGTCATGTCAAACCGATTCTCGCTCAGCAAAGTATCCGTGAACTAACGCTTTTAAATAGAACGATGAAGGATATGCTTGATGCGGCGAGCTTTGCTGTTTTTCAAGAGGGATATAAGGACGGATATGGCGCGGATGGCGATCATATTAAAGAAGAGGAGGATATTGAATATGCCTTGTCATTAGGTGTTTCCATGTTAACCCTAGATTGTTCCGATCATATCCCCAAACAAATTGAATCCTTATCATCGAAAGAGCTTGCAAAAGAATTTGATCAATTAGATGAGGAAACAAAGACCTATTTTAAAAATGAATATGTCAATAAAACATTCTCTGTGAACGGACTCTCGATTCAATTTGACGAAACAAACGTAATGAAAAATGTTTTACAATATGCGAAATCCCTCAACTTTATGGCACATGTTTATGATACTTACATCCGTGAATCAGAACGACCGATTGATTTTGAAATTTCCATTGATGAGACAGAGACGATCACTTCACCGCAGGCACACTTTTTTGTTGGGAATGAATTACAACGTAGAGGGGTAAGCGTAACCAGTCTGGCACCAAGATTTTGTGGGGAATTCCAAAAAGGAATCGATTATATTGGGGATATCGAGCAATTTGAACGTGAATTAAGCGAGCATGCCTTGATTGCGGAATATTTTGGCTATAAGTTGAGCATCCATTCAGGCAGCGATAAATTTAAGGTATTTCCGATTATCGCGAAATATACAAAAGGAATTCTTCATATTAAAACCGCTGGAACGAACTGGTTAGAGGCAGTAAGGGTGATTGCCAATACGAATCCATCCCTTTATCGTCGCATGCATACGTATGCTTTGGACCATTTTGAAGAGGCATTAGCTTATTATCATGTGACGCCAGATTTAGATAGTGTCATACCACTTGATCAAGTGCCAGATGAAAAACTTGCCGATTATATGAATGATGATGCCGCCCGCCAATTATTCCATGTTACATATGGAATTCTGCTGACAGCGAAAAATGAAGAGGGTGAGTTTATCTTTAAAGATGAATTTTTCGAAACATTAAATCGTCATGAAGAAGTGTATCGCCAGGCGCTTGTCGATCATATTGGGAAGCATGTAGATTTGTTGGGATTGTAACAGTAACAAAAATAAAGAAAGCTGGTGTGAAAATGAAAGAGTTTATGAATGAACATTTTTTGTTGGAAAATGATGTGGCAGTTCAGCTATATCATGAGTATGCAAAGGATATGCCGATTATTGACTATCATTGCCATCTAAGTCCACAAGAAATCTATGAAAATAAGAAATTTAAAAATATCACTGACATTTGGTTGTACGGGGATCATTATAAATGGCGGACAATGCGAGCGAATGGAATTGAGGAAAAGTATATAACAGGCGATGCGAGCGATTACGATAAATTCTTAGCTTGGGCAAAAACCGTTCCGATGTTAATTGGAAACCCTTTATACCATTGGACACATCTAGAATTGCAAAGATTTTTCGGGATTTACGATCTTTTAAGTGAGGAGACGGCACCGGCTATTTGGGAAAAAGTGAACAGCCAATTAAGCAGTGAGGGTTTCGGGGCACGTGACTTCATAACAAAATCGAATGTAAAAGTCGTTTGTACAACAGATGATCCCGTAGATACTCTAGAATACCATCAGAAAATAAAAGAGGATTCAAGTTTCGAAGTATCTGTTCTACCTAGTTTTCGTCCTGATAAAGGTTTGGAAATTAATCGCGATGGATTTCTAGATTGGGTAAAAAAACTAGAAGAAGTTTCGGGAATTCAAATTCATTCCTATCATGATTTTCTTCAAGCGCTTGAAGAAAGAGTAGACTTTTTCCAATCGATTGGCTGCAAAGTATCTGACCACGCGCTTGATTCGATGATGTATGCGAGAACAACAAAAGAAGAAGCATCGATATTTTTTAAAGAGGCGTTAAATGGGAAAAAAGTTTCTCTGGAGGGTGAGAAAAAATATAAAACCTATACCCTGCAATTTCTCGGGAAATTATATGCGAAATATGATTGGGCCATGCAATATCATATCAATGCTCTGAGAAACAATAATACGAGAATGCTAGAGGAACTTGGACCAGATACAGGCTTTGATTCAATCAATGACGAAGGAATTGCCAAGCCATTAGTAGGGTTATTAAATGCATTAGAAAAAGAAAACGCCTTACCAAAAACGATTTTGTATTCCCTAAATCCAAATGATTTTCCGATTATTGCTGCGATGATTGGTAGTTTTCAAGGTGGCGGAATTCCTGGGAAAATCCAATTTGGGACAGCGTGGTGGTTTAATGATACAAAGGCAGGAATGTTGAACCAAATGCAAATTTTAGCGGATATGGGAGTATTTAGCCGCTTTATTGGAATGCTAACTGATTCACGAAGCTTCCTATCCTATACAAGACATGAATATTTTAGAAGAATTGTATGTAACTTTATCGGCGAGTGGGTTGAAAATGGGGAAGTCCCTCATGATATCGAGTTCTTGGGAAGAATTGTTCAAGGCATTTCTTATCAAAATGCAAAAGCATATTTTCAATTTGAATCATAACAAAAAAATCTCCAGACCTATGATAGTAAGGTCTGGAGATTTTTTTGATTATTATTTATTGTTGTCATGGCGGGCTTCTCCGCCTTTCTCTCCGATTTTCCTGTAGAAATCTTTATCATGGCTATCGGCGGTAGCTTCTCCACCTTTTTGCCCGATTTCTTGATAGAATTCTTTATCGTGATTGTCAGCGGTAGCTTCTCCGCCTTTCTCTCCGATTTTCCTGTAGAAATCTTTATCATGGCTATCAGCGGTAGCTTCTCCACCTTTTTGCCCGATTTCTTGATAGAATTCTTTATCATGATTCTTGGCAGTAGCTTCTCCGCCTTTTTGTCCAATTTCTTGGTAGAATTCTTTATCATGATTTTCGGCAGTAGCTTCTCCACCTTTATGTCCAATCTCTTGATAGAATTCTTTATCATGATTTTTAGCGGTAGCTTCTCCACCCTTTTCTCCAATCTCTTGATAGAAACTCTTATCATGTTGCTTGCTTGTAGTTTCTCCGCCTTTACGTCCTGCTTCTTCTCTACTCATTTTGTTTTGATCAGCCATTAAAATCCTCTCCTTATTAGAAAAATTGTTTTAATGCTGCGCGCATTTTATGTTTACCCAGGTTTTTCCGAGATAAACAAGCCCCACTATTTTTTGTTGCATATGAATGAATAAGGTTTATGCTGGATTTCTACTGTTACTAGGCTATTCCCAAACCCGAAGCCTACCATTAACGGAAGAAAAAGAGGAGCCATTTTTTAAAAGAAATATTTGACAAAATATAGCTACCTTGCTATAGTTATGGCAACGTTCGCAGAATCATTTTAGAACTTTGCAGAAAAATGATCATACAAATTAATATATAAGGTAGAGAATAAAGAGAACCTGAAACTTTAGTGATATGTTAATCGCTAGTTTTGGGTTCTTTTTTCTTACTAATCTATGAAGCTTCATCCTTAAGTTCCTATCTTTAAATAACCCTTGCGTTCAAATAAACTATAGCCTATGATTAAATCAATCCATTTGATTAATGGAAGTTACTAGTTCAAAAATGGCTATAGTTTGCGTCAAGAATATAAAAATGGTTATAAAAGAAAGGATTAAGTACATGAAGCTTGGAAAAGTATCAAACAGTCAAATGCTTAAAGAAATTAATCAACAGAAAGTATTGCGTCTTATCTATACTGAGGGCCCGATTGCACGGGTTGATTTAGCTGGAAAAACAGGACTTACGCAACAAACAATTACCAATATTGTCAATCGCTTACTTAGTGAGAATGTAATTTTAGAAACAACTCCAGTAGCAAATGGAGGGAGAAGAAGGCCTATACCACTCATTATTAATAGTACGAATATGTATGCGATTGGGATCGAGCTGGCGATTAAATATGTGCGTGGCACTTTAATGGATTTTCAGAATAATACCTTAAAAGAAATAACCGAATATGTTCCTCGTTATGAAAATGAAGAGCATCCAATGGAGTATATTTTTAAAGTCATTGATCAACTGCTCGAACAGGTGCCTGATAAGGAAGGGTTAAAGGGAATTGGCTTTAGTATTCAGGGGTTGGTCAATTCAAACAAAGGAACAGTTATTTATTCTCCTGGGTTAAGATGGAACGATTTCCCATTAAGGGAAAAGTTAGAGGAGCGATACGGTCTTCCGATCTATCTAGAGAATGATGCGAATTTGCTGGCAATCGTGGAAAGTTTAAATGGAGAGCTTGCTTCCTCAGAACAAAGTATGATTTTTAAATTTGATTATGGCATTGGCAGTGCTATGGTTATTCATAAACAACTGCTCCATGGTGCTAATTATGTAGCCGGGGAATTGGGGCACTATAAAGCTTTTACTGATGATGATGCTATTGCCTGTCACTGTGGATCGAAGGGATGCTTAACAACTTTTGCTTCTATTAGTGGCTTGAAACGTAATGGAGGTTTCACATTAGAAGAATTTAATAAAGCGATTCGGACGAACGAGCCAGAAGCGATGGAGATTTTTAATAAAGTACAAGCCGCCATCGCAAAGGCAATCGCAAATTTAATTACGCTATTTAACCCAGAATATATTTTGTTTACAGGTAGATTCATGGATAAAATTGGCGACCTTATGCTTCCGCTTATAAAAAATGATATATTGGATTTAATTCCTGATTCTTGTCAAAACGTTAAAATCGTTGTACTAGCGGAAACGCCCAATGAATCCAAATCTGCAGCAGGTTTGGTAATGAATTACTTTTTTAATATTCCTTTCAGTGAATTTTACTGAAATAAGAGAGGGAAGTGAATAAGAACTATGAAACTAATGTCTTACAATATTCATCATGGTGTTGGTTTAGATGAAAAATTATCGTTAGAAAGAATCGCGAATCTAATAAAAAATACAGGAGCCACAATTATTGGTCTGCAAGAAGTGGATTGTTCTTTTGGAGAAAGAAGCGAATTCCAGGACCAAAGTTTGGAATTAGCGGAACAACTAGGCTTTTATTTTACATATGGAGCGAACATTGATGAACCGCCCTTAGAAGGACATTCTGAAAATAGACAATATGGAAATGCAATATTGAGTAAATACCCGATCAAGGAAGCTGAAAATATTTCACTTCCTACCTTGGATGAAGAACCGCGTGGCGTGATCAAGGCACTACTTGACGTTCACGGTACTCCTTTGCATGTATTGAATACTCATCTTTCATTAGATAAAAAGAGTCAACAACACCAAATTGAAAAGCTAATAGAACTGGTTGAAGGAATGGAAGGGCCCATCTTGATGACAGGGGATTTTAATGCAGAACCAAACAGTGAAGAAATAAATAAACTATTAGCTCACACGAATTTTACAGATTGTTTTACTGAAGTAGAAGAAAATGAGTCTTTTCCAGCTGACGCCCCCACTTGCCGAATCGATTATATTTTTGCCAAGGGAATACAAAATAACCATTCATTTGTTGTTCATCAAGAGGGCTCCGATCATCTCCCGATTGTGGCAGAAATTAGTTTTAAAAACGAGATGGAATAAAGTCCTTATTCCATCTAATATACTTAATAATATGACATTATTTAAAGAAAAAACTGAAGGTTTAAAATATAATTTTGGATTTAAAGGGAGATATTTAAAAAAATATGTTGACATTTATCTCACAAAAGATGAAAATGAGATAAACTACACCGATATTTCGTTAGCGTTAGAAAGCGGATACACTTTTTGGGGATATATCTGAAAAGCCATTTGCAAGGCCCTTCATAGGTTTATAGGAATTTCACTGTAAGCGTTTCGAAACCTTCTTTATAGGATCTTTACTAATTATTCATAGAGAATTGAAAAATGGTTGCTAGAATGAACTGAAAAAGTGAAAGAACAAGTGTTAAGCATGGATTTTGCTTCCGGGAGGGAAGTTCGCTGAAAGAAGTCAAGGTAGAAATCACAGCTTTACTAGAAATAGAGAATGTGACAATTGCGGGCGTTGCAGATGAATTCACAAATGGGGCTGTTGCCACTATTGATTGTAGTTGGTCTGAAAGGGGGTTTCTACCAAAAAGGAGGTGATGTCACATTAAAAATAATCGGGAAAGACGGTGTTTTGCACTGGGATGCATATAAGCAAAACATTCGGGCCTATTAAAAAATGGGAGTTTGTAGAAACTTTGGCTCTAAAATATGAATTTGGACCTGGTCGAAGACTTCATTCAATACAAAAGCCGTACATTTCAGAGATTGATGGTCTAAAAGCCGGAGAGGTAGCTTTAGCAGCTTATCAATCATTCGAAACTCATAAAATCCAAAATTAAATTGTTGGTAAATCATTATACCAATAGTTATAGGAGGGGCAATCTTGAAAAACAATAAAGTGTTATTTTTAATGATTTTAACCTTCATGTTAATTTTAGCAGCTTGTAGTGGAAAAAAGTCCTCTGGGCCCGAAACACCTGAGATTGATAAGGAAGATTTAAAGAATTTTAATGAAACCGGGATGCCGATTGTGAATGAGCCGATTACCTTAAAATTTATGGCAGGAAAATCAGCTCTGTCTTCAGATAATTATAATGAAACTTTACTTTGGAAGACTTATGAGGAAATGACTAATATCCATATTGATTGGGAATTAATTCCGACCTCGCCAAGCGATAGTCGTGACGAGAAAAGAAATCTGGCATTAGCTGGGGGAACAATGCCTGATGTGTTTTATACAATGTCCATGCCGAATGAAGATTTATTGAAATATGGACAACAAGAAATTTTTGTGAAAATGAATGATTTAATTGAAGAGTATATGCCTAATTTATCAGCGTTATTGGAGCAATATCCGGAAATACGCAAGGGGGCAACCTTCCCTGATGGCAATATGTATTCGATTCCAACTATTTATGACCCTGAATTCACCTCTGTTCTTTTAGGATCAAAAGGATGGATCCGGAAAGATTGGCTTGAGCAATTAGATATGGAGATGCCCGAAACGATTGATGATTTTTATAATTATTTAAAAGCAGTCAAGGAAACGGACCTTAATGGTAATGGAGAACATGATGAAATCCCATTTGGAGCGACAACTATTTCGGATCTACGAAATATGCTAAAAGGGGCATTTGGTATTGGAAATAAAGGGGTTAAGCACTCTTATATTGACGAAGATCCTGAAACAGGGAAAGTGCGTTTCTATCCTATTTCCGATGGCTATAAGGAAGAATTGGAATATCTCAATAAACTTTACTCCGAAGGATTAATTCAAGAGAATATTTATACAATCGATCCGAACCAAAGTTATAGTATGGGGGCGGAGGGCCTTTATGGGAGTACTGTGATTACAAGTCCTGAAACGATTTATGGAGAGGAAATGGGTAAAAACTTCGTTGGCCTACCGGCACTGGAAGGACCAGCAGGAAAAACTATCATAAAGTGACATCTCCGCTTGCCCATATAGGAGGATTTGTTGTTACGAAAGAGAACAAGCATATCCCTGAAACCCTTAGATGGTTGGATTACTTCTATAGTGAAGAAGGGACAAAATTATTCTTTATGGGAATTGAAGGAGAAACGTTTGAAGTGGATGAAAACGGCGACCTGCAGTATTTAGATAAGATCACAAACAGCTCTGAAGGCTTATCAATGGAGCAAGAATTGTCGAAATATATTACTTGGCTAGGTGGCGGTTATCCAGGATTTGTTCGGGAAGCAACCTTTAAGGGTGCCGAGAGTTTACCATCATCAATCGAAGCGGCTCAGAAGCTGGAGCCACATATGTTAGATGAAGTTTGGCCAGAATTTACGTATACAGTGGAAGAAAACAGTAAATTGTCTGGTTTAAAGGCCGACATTCATAAATATGTAGATGAAATGCAGGATAAATTTATTACAGGTACAGAACCTCTTTCAAAATGGGATGAGTACGTCAAAAAGGTTGAAAAAATGGGGTTAGAAGACTATTTGGAGATTCAACAAGCGGCCTATGAAAGATATAAGAATAATTAATATAAGTTATTTGTAATCGATATTGGGTTAGGGTTGTATCAAATGAAATAGAAGGTTTGGAACACCCCTTTCCTTTTATAGAGGGAGGGACTTGTATGCAAGTTAAACACGCAGAAGTTAAGCATAATCATGTCGTCATACCTAAGAATCGTTTTTCTCGCATGTGGAAAAACTTTCTTAAAAGTTGGCAATTATATACTTTTCTATTACCAGCGCTCACTTTTTTCGTCATTTTTCACTATATTCCGATGTATGGGGTGCAAATCGCTTTTAAGGACTTTTTTGCCACGAT